>JAFTAG010000089.1 GCA_017458655.1 Ruminiclostridium sp.
CGCATACCCGCGCCCGCCATTCTCAGCGAAAGTCCCAGCGACGCGGTGGTCTTGCCCTTGCCGTCGCCGCAGTAGATGTGAAGAAGTCCCATAGCTTACTCCATTGTGAATATCTCGACCTTGTCGATGATTATGTCTTTCATCGGCACGCTCATTTCGCCCGTGGAGCTCTCGCTCTTTTCGACTGCCGATATCTTGTCGATAACATCGAAACCCTCAACGGTCTGCCCGAAGACGGTATAGCCGCCGTCAAGCCCCGGGTAGCCGCCCCTTTCCTCGTAGGTCTTCTTCACGTCGTCGGTGATGGTCTCATACATATACGCGGCGCCCTGCGAATAGTTGATGCTGAAATCGAACTGCATCTTGTAGTAATTGTAGTACGCCGCGTAGTTCTCATCGCTCGGGTCAAGCGAATTAACGGCCTCGGCGAACTGCTGAGCCTGCGAGTAGTAGGTATTGCTGACTCTTACATAGGATGTGTCGAGGTCGGTCTGGGGTTTTTTGTTGTTCACGATATAAAACTGGTCGGACATATCGCCCATTGCGCTTCCGTAGCAGAACGCCCCGTAGTAATGGCGCAGTGAGGTGTTGATCTCGTTGCGGAAGCTGCCGCCCTCGAAGGAGTCGCCTCCGGAGCCCTGACCGTTCGCGGAGCCGCCCTGTATCATAAAATCGTCCATTATGCGGTGGAAGTTCCTGCCGCTGTAGGTGCCCGCCTTTGCGAGCTCAACGAAGTTATAGACCGCGTAGGGCGCAAGCTCGGGGTACAGCTTCACCTTGATGTCGCCGAAATCCCTTACGGTTATGACTGCGTAGGTGTCGCCCTTTTCGAGCTTCACGTCGCCGGAGTTGCCCGCGTCGGTGCTCTTGACGAACTGTGCCTCGGTGGGCTTTTCGGGCTTGCCGTCGGTTTTTGCCGAAGCGGTATTCCCGCCGTCTGCGGTGTCCGCCTTTGTCGTGGCATCTGCGGGAGCGGCAGTCGTTGTCGTCTCCGCGGGAGCGGCCGTCGTGCTTTCGGCGGGCTTGCTGTTCGAGCAGCCCGCAAGCAGCATCGCAGCGAGCAGCGATACCGCGCAGACTTTTATATTCATCTTTTTCATAGTATTCTCCTTTTGGTAATGTAAAAGAACCGCTCACAAAGTAGCGGTCCTCTCACCGGTCAATCGATCTCTACCATGACTTTTTCGCTGTGTCTTACGGCACCGGCGCGCATAATAGTCCTGATAGCCTTTGCTATACGGCCCTGCTTGCCGATAACTCTGCCCATATCGCCGGGAGCGACGTGGAGGTGATACACCACGGTACCGTCCTCTTTGGGTTCATCTACGGTGATCTCTATTGCAGACTTGTCCTCAACAAGCTCTTCGACCATAGCATACAGCAGTTCTTTCATAACTTACCTCCGTTTGCTCAGTCAACGCCGTTGATCTTTAACAGCTTCTTTACAGTGTCGGTAGGCTGTGCGCCGTTCTTGATCCACTGCTTAGCCTTATCGTTATCTATCTTGATAACGGACGGATCCTTTGTGGGATCGTAGTAGCCGATCTCTTCGATGAAGCGTCCGTCTCTGGGATAACGGGAGTCCGCAACTACTATTCTGTAGAACGGAGCCTTCTTTGCGCCCATTCTTCTCAGTCTAATCTTTACTGCCATTGTTTTCGCCTCCTTATTATGTTCATTTGATGTATGATATATTCTTGCTTTCCGGGATCCGCCGGAAGCGTATCCGGAAAGCATATCATCTTTACATAAAGCCGCCCATGTTGCCCATGCCGCCCATGTTGCGCATCATACCGAGCATCTTGCGTTTGCCGCCCTTGCCGGTCATCTGCTTCATCATCTTCTGCATCTGGTCGAACTGTTTGAGCAGATTGTTCACGTCCTCGACCTTTGTGCCGGATCCCGCGGCTATACGGCGTTTGCGCTTGGCGTCGATGATCGACGGCTTTTCGCGCTCACGTTTTGTCATTGAGAGGATAATAGCCTTGGTGCGCGGCATCCTGCGCTCGTCGATATCCTCCTCCTTGACCTTTCCGCTGAGGCCGGGTATCATATTTATGAGGGAGGACACGCTGCCCATTTTCTCTATCTGCTCAAACTGCGCGAGCAGGTCGTTCATATCAAATTTGCTTGTTTGCAGCTTCTTCGCGAGCTTTTCGGCCTCTTTCTCGTCGTAGGTCTCCTTTGCTTTCTCGATAAGCGAGAGCATATCTCCCATTCCGAGTATGCGGTCGGCCATTCTGTCCGGGTGGAACTGCTCGAGGTCGTCGATCTTTTCGCCGACGCCCGCGAACTTTATCGGCTTGCCGGTGACAGCGAGCACGGACAGCGCCGCACCGCCTCTGGTATCGCCGTCGAGCTTGGTGAGCACCACGCCCGTTATGTCCAGCAGCTCGTTGAAGCTTTTCGCGACATTCACGGCATCCTGACCGGTCATGGAATCCACCACGAGAAGTATCTCGGTCGGGTTTGTCTCTGCCTTTATCTCCTTTAGCTCGTTCATGAGCTCCTCGTCGATGTGCAGGCGTCCCGCAGTATCGAGGATGACTACGTCAAAGCCGTTGTCTTTGGCGAATTTGATGCTTTCCTTAGCGATGATAACGGGGTTTGTCTGCCCCATTTCAAAGACCCTCGCGCCGGCTTTTTCGCCCACGACCTTCAACTGGTCGATAGCGGCAGGTCTGTATATATCACACGCCACGAGCAGCGGCCTGCGGTTCTGCGATTTAAGGTATTTCGCGAGCTTTGCGGAGTGTGTCGTTTTACCCGAGCCCTGCAGACCGCACATCATGATGATGCACGGTGGCTTTGACGGGAAATCTATGCGGGCATTCGTGCCGCCCATGAGCTTGCAAAGCTCCTCGTGAACGATGTCGATGACCTGCTGTGCGGGTGTGAGGCTATCCATTACCTGCGAGCCTACCGCGCGTTCGCTGACATCCGCCACGAACTTCTTTACCACCTTGTAGCTCACGTCCGCCTCGAGGAGCGCCATTTTGACCTCACGCATTGCTTCGTTGACAGTCTTTTCGTTCAGCTTGCCGTAGCCTTTAAGATTTTTGAATATTTTTCCGAGCTTGTCGGAAAGTCCTTCAAATGCCATAAGAGGTGCTCCTTTCTGTGAGATGAGAGTCGCTGCCGCTCGGGACTGCGCATTCGCGCTGTCCCTTCGGACGGGACAAGGGCTGCGCCCCACGCCCGGCTTTCCTTTGTGGGCTGCACCCCACACCCTTACAGCAGTTCTTTTATCTCGGCTGCTATTGCCGCAGTCTCGCTGTCGGGGTGCGCTTCCGTCAGCTTGTCGAGCAGCTTCGTTATCTCGTTGAACCTGCGGGCAAGACCCATAGCTTCTTCGAGCTCACCGAGCCGCCGCTCGCCCTTGCGTATGCAGTTCAGCACCGCCTGCCTCGTGACATCGGTGCTCTCCGCTATCTCCCCGAGCGACAGGTCCTCGTTCAGGTAAAGATCGAGCGTGTCGCGCTGTTTGTCGGACAGCAAAGGCGCGTATATATCATACAAAAGTATCTTTTCAAGCTTGTTATCGTGTTTCCCGGACATTTTTCCACCGTCCCGAATGGTGTAAATCCAAAACGCTTTACAGTTGATGATTATACCACATCTTCCTGCGTTTGTCAACAGTATTTTTGAAAAATTTCTGTTTTTTTGAAAAAAAGCTTGACAAAAGATGTCGGTTCTGCTATAATAGTAGCGTTACACAGTATGTGCCACTAGCTCAGGCGGCAGAGCACCTGCCTTTTAAGCAGGGTGTCCCGGGTTCGATTCCCGGGTGGCACACCAACTGGTATGAGTCCGCAATTTGAACTCCCGAGTCCGAATTGCGGACTTTTCATTTCTCTGAACAGCCTTAAACAGCGGGTTTGCGGCTGTTTTTGTTTTTGGAAAGATTTTGCCGTTCGGGTCACAAGTCCGAAATTTTCTGAACATAAGTCGGAAAAATACGCGATTCGAACTCCCAAGTCCAATAATTACACTTGACAAATCACCCAAAATTGTATATACTATATGTAGATACAAGCAAAGGGGTGATATTATGTTTACTGCAAGAGTATTCAAAAGCGGAAACAGTCAGGCGATACGCATTCCGAAGGAAATGCAGACAAAGCGCAGCGAATTTGAAATAAGACCTCTCGGAGACGGGTATGTGCTTTTCCCGAAGGACGATCCGTGGTTTCCGCTGCGTCAAAGCATAGGTTCGCTTCCCGATGATTTTATGTCCGAGCGCGATCAGCCTTCCTGCGCCGATGTGGAGAAACGTGAGGATCTGTGATGTATCTGCTTGACACAAATATCTGCATTTATGCAATGAAAAACAAGTTCCCTGCGCTTACCGAAAGACTGCTTGAGATGCACCCGAGCGAAATTTGTGTATCATCTGTGACTGTGGGAGAACTTGAATACGGAGCCGCAAAAAGTATGCGGCGGGAACAGACAAGATCAAGTATTCTTCTGTTTCTTTCCGCATTTACCGTGTTGCCGTTTACGCCGGAGGACGCAAGACGCTTCGGTGAGCTGCGGGCATTTCTTGAATCGCGGGGAACGCCTATCGGTCCGTATGATACTATGATCGCGGCACAGGGCGCAGCGAGAGGGCTGACTGTTGTAACAAACAATACGCGGGAATTTGAGCGCGTGCCGAATTTGGCTCTGGAAGACTGGACGGGACAAAAAATCCAAACCGTTCGGCAGAGACAGAAGCGGCGCTGTCGCGCCTCAGTGAATAGTGAAGAGTGAATAATGAATAGTTTACAGTAAAAGTGCAGAGAGTTTCTGCGCTTTTACTGTAAAAAGCGGTCAAGCAAGCTATCTCGTTATTCGCTCTTCATTTTTTCATCGGCGGCGACCCGCCGCAGCACGACAAAAGTAACGCTGTTATCCCGTCCCGGACTATCCGAAGGCGGGATATTTTTCTGCCTCGCTGTCCGGAGTAATATCTGTAGCGTTCGGCTGATACCGATTCCTTATCAAAATAATGAAAAGCCTCGTGTCTCGCCACGATCCAGACAGCGGCGAAGCCGCACCGCAATCATCAATTGTCGATCGTCAATTATCAATTGGCATAAAATGCTTGACAGAACATATTTAAAGTGGTATAATAAAATAGTTAGCAAAAGCTAATCAAACCGCTGACAGTAAGGTATTCCGGGCTCACGCCGGGAGACGATCGTTTACCGACATTAAAGGGCACCTCTAAAGATGCTGTTTTCAAGCAAGCGGCCGAAAGCACACTGTGCCAATGAGGCCGACAACAGGTGAGATCGGTCGGTACAACGAATCGTCGTTTCCATTATTATTTTTGAAAGGAAGAATTGAAAATGAGTGCATTAAAAA
>JAFTAG010000090.1 GCA_017458655.1 Ruminiclostridium sp.
GACAGCATTATCGAGGAGATCGTGCATCCCGAACTCGCAGGAACGTTTAAAAACCCGTTTGTCGGAATAAAGGAAAACAGGATATCCGAGCTTTCCGAGGCTGTTACCGTCATTATGGTGACGATATCCGAGGATTCGATGTCAGCCTACGCGACCGTAATGTCCGGCGCGGTGAGCCACAAGCCTTTCACTGCCGATGATATTCTTCGTGTTGCATCGACCAACGGCGTGTTCTACGGTATCGACGAGGCTGCGGTCAGAGATATGGCGGATAAGCAGCTGATCAATACCGAGGTGCTCATAGCCTCCGGTATGCCGCCCGTCAAGGGCACGGACGGACGTATCGAGCTGAGATACGATGTCTCGGAGGATCGCGAGGTACCGAACATTCCGCCCGATGAAGAGATCGCCAATATTATCGCTCCGCACGCAGGACGCGACGGAAAGGATGTTCGTGGCCGTGTGCTCCCCGCCGAGCCGGGTAAGAACCCCGAGTTTGTCATCGGCGAAGGTCTGTACAAGAAGAACCACCGTGTCTATGCGAAATACCACGGCACACTTGCAATGCGCAGCGGAAAATACTGCGTAGTCGATGAAATGGTCATTCACGGCAACGTCGATCAGACCTCCGGTATCGTCGGGTACGGCGGCTCGATCATTATTAACGGCAACGTTTCCGGCAAGGCGGTCATTCGCGCGGGCAGAAGTGTCAAGGTCAACGGCATCGTAGCAAACTCCGTTATTGAGGCGGAGGATAACATAGAGATACTCAGCAGAGCGGTGGAATCCGCGCTGTCGGCGAGAAACGGCGACGTAAAAGGCGAGGAATTCAACGACTGCACCGTGGTCGCGGGCGGCGGGCTCATTGCTTCCGCTATACTCAACAGTATCGTAAAGTGTGTCACGCATATCGAGTGCACTACCGATATGGGCAGGATCACGGGCGGCGAGGTATATTGCGCGGGCAGCATAAACTGCCTTACGGTGGGCGCCCGTGAGCATATCGAAACGCATATCACAATTGGTGACCACACAGAGTTCACGCTTGAAGAAAAGCATCTGAATTCCAAGATAAAGAAGCTTGAAAACGAGATCGCGAAGATAAACGATCAGGTCAACCAGATACGCGAAAAGGAACGCGCCGGCACCGCCACTCTCGAGGATCAGAGCTTCCTTGAAGCCGCTATACGCATCCGTACTCAAAAGGTCAACGAAAAGGGTCCCATTCTGGAACAGATAAAGCAGCTCCAGACTATCATCTCGGATTCCAAAAAAGCCCAGCTCTTCGCCAAGACCGTTATCTACGGCGGCGCTATACTGAAGGTCTGCGGCCTTACCCAGATACTTAACACGGATCGCCAGCGCGCCACTGTCCGTTCCACCGGCAGCGCTATCGTGATAACGTGAGCTTTAAGAGGTCGCTTACGCTTGAGAGAAGCGCTGACGCGCTTGGGGGAAAGGAAACCTTTCTTGGAAGAAAGGTTTCCTCTCCCCCAAACCCCCTCTCTTTCCAAAAAACTGTATTGGCTTCGCAATTAAGAGGACAGTCAAGCTGTCCTTTTGTTATTTTGTACATATTTTCGCACAAGTTTCGCGGGCAGGCACAGAGCTGCGCATCATTCTTTTCCTTTCTTCGGCTAATTGCCTCACACAGCAGCAGACTTGGATTGTCAAGGGGGAGGCTTCGAAAAATTTTTCTCCAGATAACATAAGAAAAATTTTTTGGAGTACCCTTGACAATTCAAGGCTGTCTGCTGTATAATTGGCAAGCCGAAGAAAAAAAGAATACACCACCAACAAACAGCACTGTACAGCACGGTACATCAGCGTTTCCATCTGAAAAATTTTTCTGCGAAAAGGCTAAAGTTTTGGAGAAATCTGACGATAATATTTTTGAAGGAAATTGAACGGGTTCAGGGAGGAACCACACAAAAGAGACGATGCGGAAAGGCGATGATATAGATGCTCAATATCAACGGGGTGAAGCGCCCCGGAGCTTCCGCGCCCGCAGCCCCCGCGGGAAAAGATAAACGCGGAGTTCAGGGAAAAAGCGAAAAAGAAGTCAAGAATGAGGCTTTCAGAAAAAATTTCGACAGAACGGAATTTGCGGAATTTGTAAAGCCGGATAAAACGAAAGAAAAGACGGGCGGCATGAAAATAGGTGCCGCAGCTGAGAAAACGGACGGTCTCAGTGAGAATGCAAAAAAGTATCTCGAAAAGCTCAAAAAGAAGTACGGCAATATGGACTTCATAATCGCCGATTACTCTACGGACGAGGAAGCCGATAAGCTTCTCTCCGAGGGAAAAGGTGAGTACAATGTCCTTATAACTCCCGACCTTCTGGAAAAAATGGCGGCGGACGGATCCGCTGCAGAGGAGTACGAGGGATTGATAGAGTCGAGCGTTGCCGATATAAACAGCATCAAGGAAGGGTTGGGCGACGATGCCGATATGGTGAAAAGCTACGGGGTGAAGATCGATGCGAACGGAACCGTTTCGATCACAGCAAAGCTCGTGGAAGGGCTCACCGGTAAGGACGGCACCGATACGGTAAAAGGAAATACCGTCGATGATATGCTCGCACAGCTCAAAGAAGCTAAAGAGTCGCAGGCGGAACAGCTTGCAAAAATACGCGAGGAACGCAAAAACAAGGAAGAAGTTACCACCGCGGACACGGATGACGCGGATAAGGAAGTAAGGAAGCTGAAGAACAGCAGACAGAATCTTATGTCGCAGATCCGTGCGGAGCAAAACGACGATAAAAAGTCGGAGCTCGAAGAAATGCTGCGCTCTCTCGATACCGAGATAACGCGCAGGGATAACGACGCTTATCGCAGACAGCATTCGCATTTTTCGGCGAAAGCGTAACGCGGTATATGATCTTGCCTGTTGGTTTGGATAAACATATATTTTTTGTAAAAGAGAGCAAGGAATGCGTTCCGCGCTCTCTTTTACCCTACACAGAAAACAAGGGCGTCAAAAATTTCTTGACACCCGCGCGGAAATGTGTTATAATATACCTGTAAGGGAAGTCACATTGATGTGGCTCGCTCCCGAGCAGTTTTATCTAATTTGTAAGAAAAAACCACCGTTGGGGGTAGGAGTCCGTCGGTGGTTATTTCTTTGTGCGGAGCCTGCTTATGAGCATACGCAGGACATCACGCAGGAAATAGGATCCTGCCTCGACGTGAGGCGCACATATAAGCATAATATGTACCAGCTTGCCAAGCTGTTCGAGCAGTACAGGTATCACGCTAAAGTGCTTCACCTCCCTTCGCAGTCTCTCCGACATTTCATCGGTAACTGCTTCGGGAGCGGGAAATAGGCGTGATATGCCGCAAACCACCTGTCAATGTGCAGTGCCCAAGGTAAAGCACATCTCCACAGCAATAATACTATAATTTATATGTTTTGTCAATGCGGAAGCGTTGGCATTTTTGTTCTGTGAATTTTTCCGGTTTGCTATTGTAAAATACATAAAATTATGATATAATAAATTTATGCGTTTTTTCAAAAATTTTTTGAAGAGAAACAGATATATCAGATGCTTTTCCGAGACATTATCGGCGGAAAGCACGACAGTGAGGCAAATAAATGAACAAATGGAAGGTAAACATTCCCGACAGAGATATTCTCGGCAGGCTTATAAAGGAAACGGGGCTGCCGGAGTTCATCTGCCGTATCCTCGTTTCCCGCGGCATCACTTCCCACGCGGAGGCCGAGGTCTTCTTCAACGGCAATGAGTTTTCCGACCCGCTCGCGATAAAGGATATGGACAAGGCCGTTATCACGATAACCGAGGCGGTGGAGAACGGCACTCATATCACGATATACGGGGATTACGACTGCGACGGTGTGACTTCCACATATATGCTGTACAGCTATCTCGAGGCGCTCGGTGGGGAGGTCTCGTGGTATATCCCGACCCGCGACGAGGGCTACGGACTCAACAAGCCCGCGATAGACCTGCTGAAAAAGCAGGGGACGGAGCTGCTGATAACGGTCGATAACGGGATCTCCGCGGTCGAGGAGGCCGCATACATAAAAGAGCTCGGAATGAAGCTCGTTGTGACCGACCACCACCGCCCGCCGGAGATACTTCCCGAAGCGGAGGCGGTAGTTGACCCGCACCGGGTCGATGACTTTTCGGAATATAAGCAGCTTGCGGGCTGCGGCGTAGTCCTGAAGCTGATAATGGCAATGGAGGGCGACAGCGACAGTGTCCTCACGCAGTACGCCGATATCGCGGCGATAGGCACGGTCGGTGACATTGTGAAGCTCGACGGCGAGAACCGCATAATCGTGCGCGAGGGGCTGCGGCTAATGGAGAACACCGAGAATATGGGGCTGAACCGGCTGCTTGCGGCGAGCGGGCATGAGGACGGCACGGAGATAACCTCGACGTTCCTGCAGTTCTCGATATGCCCGAGGATAAACGCGGCGGGTCGGTACGAATCCCCGAGAACGGCAATGGAGCTGCTGCTGTGCGGAGATATGAGGTCGGCGGCGGCAAAGGCGGAGGAGCTGAGCCGTCTGAACAATATGCGCAAGGACGCCGAAACGGAGATAATCCGTAAGGCCGAGGAAACCATACGCCGCGACCCAGACCTGCTAAACCGCAGACTGCTGATAGTGAGCGGCGACGGCTGGAAGCACGGTATAATCGGTATTGCGAGCGCGAAGCTGCTGCACAAATACGGCAAGCCCAACATAGTTATGACGCGGGAAGGCGATACCGCGCGGGGAAGCGCCCGCAGCACCGACGACCTCCCGCTCTACGACCTGCTTGACAGCTGCTCCGATCTGCTGGTGCGGTTCGGCGGGCATACCAAGGCGGCGGGACTGACCATATCGTCGGATATGATAGAGGCGTTCACGCAGGCGGCGTATCGCTACTGCGATGAGAGGATAAAGGAAACGGCGGCGGAGCTGCTCGAAGCGGATATGGAGATCTTCCCGGCCGATATGAGGGTGGAGAATATCGAGCTTATCGAAAACCTCGAACCCTTCGGCGAGGGCAATCCCGCCCCGCTGTTCCTGCTGCGGGAATGTGTCGTCCGCTCCAAAAAGGCGCTGAAGGACGGGAAATACACATCGTTCGCGTTTGTTTTCGGCGGCGTGGAAGCGCGCGCGGTGTATTTCGGTGCGTCGTATGAAGCGTTCCCGTTCGGGGAGGGCGACACCGTCGATATCCTCGCGAACCTTGCGGTCAACGAATACAACGACCGCCGCAGCATAAGCGTTATCGTGAAGGACGTGCGGTATTCGGACTTCCGGCAGGAGCGATATTTCGCGGCAAAGACCGCCTACGAGGATATGCGCTGCGGCACGGTAGATGGCAAGCTGCTGTGCAGAATGGCGCCGGACAGCCTCGATATGCGCAGAGTGTATGACATACTGCGGCAGACCGGTATCTGTTCAAAGGCGGAGATACTCGCCGACCGCGCGGGGATAAACTGCTGCAAGTTCCGGGTGATACTCGATGTTTTCGCGGAATTCGGGCTTGCCGAGACCGATATCACCGCCGATACGGTGAAGCTGATACCCACAAGCACCAAAGCCGACCTTTCAAAGTCAAAGGTGCTTGCAAGGATGCGTGAGCTGGCGGCGAACAGTTAGCACGCTTTCGGGAATTGCTGTTTTTATATCAAAAACTATTGACATTTCCGCAAAATGTGGTATAATATAATTATTGATATTATCATTAATTGGCGCGTTGGTGTTAAGTAAAGTTCTCAGGAAGTTATTTTCCTTAATATCAACAAAAGACCCCCGATCGTTATTGCAGTAACGGTCAGGGGTTTAGTCATATCACAGCCGGTTTTTCTTCCTGCACTTCCGATGCGGGAGCTATGATTCGGCGACTAAATGTTTAACAACTGTTTATGAAACTTGAACAGATGTTAAAGAGAGCATTATTGGATAGACAATCAGAATGATCTGTAGGAACACAGCCAATCCGTTAAGTATGTTTTCTTCATAAGTTTTTTTCTTATGAGTTCTTGCATAAATAAGGATCGAAACTATGATCCCTATTATCTTTATTATTGATATTATCATTAGTACCACCTCCGGTGGTTCTGAAGCGGCTTACGCAAGAAGAAAACCATACCGCAGTATTTATTATACATATTGCGGGGAAATTTGTCAATATTCAGACGAATACTGCGGACAGCTATAATTTATTCGTTCTCGGCAGATAAGATATAAATAAAAAATCACAGCAAGACTTCAAGTCCGCTGTGATTTTTGGCTATTTATATATTTTTCCGCACTTTGGACAATTTTGTCCCTTGGGGATATATTCTTTGCAATTCGGACACCGCCATACCACTTGATCGTCAGCAGGTGTTTCGCCTTTTTTCAATTTGATAGCTCTGATGCCGCCGGACACCTTGACATTCAGTATCAGATCATCACACACTGCGTTTTGATCAAATTTTATGTTGATCTTGCCCGTTTCGCCGCCAAGTATGGCAGCAAGGTCATTTGAGGAATCCACTGCTTTTTCCCAAAACGGAACGGCGTAGCCTACACGGTAGGAGTAGTATTTTATACCGCCCTCCGAGGGATCGTAGATCTCAAAGCTTACACCGCTTTCACGCATATCATGTGTGCCGATCTGAAAGCACATATTGGTGCCGGGATAGTCCGAGATATCTATCTCATCGAGATCTACCCAGTGAGGGATCACATCTTTTACGGTTTTTCTCAGATTATCAATGTGTTCTGCACAGTATTCCTCGTATTCATCCTTGTACATCGCTTCCGTTCCGCAAATGTCACATTTTCCGTCTGTGGGGTGTTCGCTTTCGTTGAATATGCTTTGATCGTGCATTGTTGTTATGTATTTGTTTTTACTTGTGATACAGTCAAGGCAGACGCCGTAGTCTTCAAGAGGCTTGGCGTTTATCTTGTCGTGCTGATCGGCGCTTAAATATGCGTTGTCGCATATCGGGCACTTGAAAGACAGATAGTATGTGGTCTGTCTTGTTTTGGTGTTTGTTTCAGATGTTTTTATTACCTCGTAGGTCTTGCCGGTCGTATCATCGGTAAGCATATACATACCGTCATTATTGAAAAAACTGTAATCTTTAGGTCTTAACATACCGGTATGAGTCACACCGTTGCTGTCGGTCATGGTATAGGCGCCGAACATCTGTACATTGTAATTCTCTTTTCTGAAGATATATGTTCCGTTTATAAAGAATGCCCAGCTCATATAGCAGTACAAGTAAAATAAACATATACCAAGCACAGCAACGATTGCTATAAATAATCCCGTATGGTTTTTAATAAAATTCTTCATTGTATGGTTCCTCCTGTATTTTCGTGAAGATGTCATTTCTGAATATCCCGCCGGTGATACGAATAGTATCCGTATCGATCATTTTTGCGCGAAATGTTGTCGTAAGATATAGTCCGTTGCCTCTGATCTGAATAATATATTCGTTTTCGGTATATTCATAGGTTCCCGAAAAGAGCTCTCCGTCCTGTGACCATAAGCATTTCCCGTTAGGCTTGAACTCTAGCACATATCCGCAGCTCCCGTCTGAATGCGGAGAATAGCCGTATTTGCCCGAGATCGTGTTTCCGGTATGATTTATAACTAATACTATAAATATCGTCGATAATGCGGTAACGACGACCTATATTGCAACGATCACGGCTGTTTTACGGTAAATGTTCGGCGGATTTGCGTATGAAAAGCTCCGGAAAGCCGGCGCGGCAGCAACGGGTCTGCCGCATTTGCCGCAGAAAGAATCTTCGCATTTTATCTCATTTCCGCAATTCGCACAAAACAAGCGACCACCCCCAATGTCCAAAATCATATCTATAGTATATATTATTTTTAAAATCTTGTCAATAGTCTGTTTATATTTTTGTGAAATATTTATAGTATATATGTAGAAAATGTGAAAGGACTATTGATATGGAAACGATTGCAGAAATGTTCGGAAAACGTGTCCGTACACGAAGAAAGTCTCTCGGATTATCGCAGGAACAGCTTGCGGAGCTTTGCGACCTGCACCCGACATATATCGGTCAGCTTGAACGCGGAGAAAAAAA
>JAFTAG010000091.1 GCA_017458655.1 Ruminiclostridium sp.
AATGTCGAGCAGGTGGAAATGGAGTTCGGTTACAGCCTGTTGCATCTTGTTGACGAGCGCAGCGGCGGAAACTTCATCGAGCGTGTCGTTCTGTTCCGAAAACAGTTCGCAATGGATATGGGTATGGTAATACCGTCCGTGCGAATGCGCGATAACCCGGATATCAACCCGAACCAGTATCTTATCAAGATAAAGGGCGAGGAGGTAGCACGAGGCGAGATACTCGTCGATCATTACCTCGCGCTCGACAACGGCGACGTTACGATGCCGGTTGACGGTATCGACACGATAGAACCGGCGTTCGGCATACCGGCGCGCTGGATAAGCGAGGACAAGAAAGTCGCGGCGGACGTTGCCGGATATACGCTTATCGATCCTGTGTCGGTAATGATAACGCACCTGTCGGAGGTCATCAAGCAGCACTGCAGCGAGATACTCACCCGTCAGGACGTAAAGACGATGATCGAGAACATCAAGAAGACAAACTCCACTATCGTCGAGGACCTTGTCCCGAACGTCATTTCCTACGGTTATCTCCAGAAGGTACTCGCTATGCTGCTTAAGGAAGGCGTTCCGATAAGAGATATGGAGACCATACTCGAAACTCTCAGCGACCATACCGCGACCATGAAGGATATCGACATCACCGTCGAGTATATCCGCCAGTCGCTGAAGCGCACCATAACGCGCCGTTTCGCGGAAGCAAATTCTCTGCGCGTGATCACGATAGACCCGCGCATAGAGGATATGATCGTCGCGAGCGTGAAGAAGTCCGATCAGGGAAGCTACCTTTCCATGGATCCCGAGACCATTCAGCGCATCGTGGCGAGAACCACAGAGGAAGTCAACAAGATAAAGGACGTTATACCGAATGTCATCATTCTCACGTCACCGATAGTGAGAGTGTACTTCAAAAAGCTGATAGACCAGTTCCTGCAGAATATCACCGTGCTTTCGTACAGTGAGATAGACAGCTCCACTCAGATCCAGTCTGTCGGCAGCATTGCGCTTTAAACAATTCACAATTCTGCATTGTGAATTGAAAAAAAGGGGGTGGGCTCGGAATGGCGGAATATGACGTAACTGCGGCGATACGCGAATACCGCGAGACTCATGATATCAACCTACGCAACGATATCGTCATGCGCTATCTTGAGCTTGTCCGGATAATCGCGCTTTCGCTGCGCAACATCTACATAAAATACGCGGGTACTGACGACATAATCAACGAGGGCGTGCTTGCCCTGATATCCGCGGTGGATACATTCGACCTCGACAGAGGGGTAAAGTTCGAGACCTACGCGAACATCAAGGTCAAGGGCGCGATAGTGGATTTCGTAAGGCACCAGGACTGGATACCGCGCAATGTGCGTTCATTCGGCAGGGAGCTTGACATAGCGTACAACGAGCTGTTCACCAAGCTGGGACGGCACCCGAAGAACGCGGAGCTTGCCGAGCACATGGGGCTTACCCGTGAGAAGCTCGAAAAGCAGATGGCAGAATCCGCGAGCGCGGTGACGCTGTCATTCGAGGAGCTTCTCTACGAGGACAACTTCGATGTGATGGAAGGCGGCGACCATGCCGACACTGCGCTTTACGAGCAGGAGCTGCGGCAGATGATCGCGCACGCGATAGACGAGCTGAGCCCGAAGGCAAAGCAGGTAATAACGCTGTACTACTACGAAAAGCTGAAATTCGGCGAGATAGCGCGGGTACTTGGCATAACCGAATCCCGCGTTTGCCAGATACATTCAAAGGCGGTGCTGTTCCTCAAGCACGCACTGTCCGAATACATGGAAAGATAGAAACTGTCAGATCATAGAAAAAAGGAGTGTGAGTGATGCTCAGAGGATACTATAATGCGGCACAGGGAATGATAGTCAAGCAGAGACAGCTTGACGCTATCGGCAACAACATCGCGAATATCAATACCGCGGGCTACCGCAAGGACGAGATCGTCACAAATACGTTCCTCGACGAGCTGATACTCGTCAACGGACGGCGTGAGACCTCCGGACACCTGCTCCAGACCTACGCGGATATATCAAAGACAAATCTTGAACAGAGCAACTTCACCTATACCGAAAGCAATTTCGATATGGCGATATACGGAAATGTGTATTTCAACATAAGAGGACGCGACGGCTCGGTCTATCAGACGAGAAACGGGCAGTTCGAGCTTGACGGGGACGGCTATCTTATCCTCGGAAAGTCCGGACGCGTGCAGGGCAGGAACGGCGATATCCGGCTGAATACCGGTGATTTCGAGGTGAACAATGCCGGAGACATCATCGTAAACGGCGAGATCGTTGACCGCCTGCTGCTCACATATATCCCGCCGGACGCGGATGTTGACAAGTTCGGGGACAACCTTATGCGCTGGGAGGGCAACGCGCAGATGCCCGAAGGCGAATACTACGATATAATACAGGGCGCGTGGGAACACTCAAACGTTGACGGCAACAAGGAAGTCACGCAGATGATGGAAGCCCACAGACTCTATCAGGCAAACAGCCAGATACTCAAGCAGCTCGACCAGATCAATACGAAGGCGCAGGAGATAGCCTCCGTATCGTGATGAACGGGAAGGAGCATGATATATGAATATTTCGTTTTATACCGGCGCTTCGGGCATGATAGCCCAGCAGGAGGGAATGAATATATATTCCCACAATATATCGAATGTGAATACCGTCGGATTCAAGTCGCTGCGCCCCAGCTTCGCGGACTGCCTGTACACCGTGCAGCGTCCCACCGAGCCGGAGTGGCAGACCGGACACGGACAGTATGTCATGAAGACCGACTTTATGTGGGATCAGGGCGGCTTTGTCATGAGCGAGCAG
>JAFTAG010000092.1 GCA_017458655.1 Ruminiclostridium sp.
CGCGGACTTCATCTGCTCGAACACCATAAATGCGACCACGAACATCATTATCGCGTTTGTAAGTTCGATCGAGTTGTTAAGATACAGCACCGCCGTGACTGCCATTATAATCACCGCGAACAGGTTCAGAACTATCTGCTGAAACACCTGAAGCGGGGTCATTTTCTTCTCTATCGCAAGGTTCTTTTCACAGCTTTCCTCGATAGCGTCCGAGACGCGCCTGTTTGCCTTTTCGTCGAGATGAAAGCTCTTTATCACAATTATGCCCTGCACCGCTTCAAGCACCTTCTCAACGAGCGTTTCCTGCGAGCGCTGACGCTCGGGTGCGGATTTTCTTGACTTCCTTTCCTGCAATTACGTCGTCCACAGAATAGCCCCATTCCGGCAAGGACTATAAGCCCTATGCGCCAATCGAAGAAGAATACCGAGACCGCAAAAACTACCGAGTTTATAAATCCGCCAAGCACAGTGACAAGCACCACGGGAGCGGTGTTCTCAACATCGGTGAGCGTAGTCGTGGTTATCGCGGTCATCTGTCCGAGGTTGTTCTTGTTGAAGTAGCCCATCGGCACAACGCGGAGCTTGTCGCCTATTGAAATTCGCTTGTTTGCGACCATAAAATAGCCGGCGTGAACACGTTTAAGCTGTGAAAATGTATTGAGAACTATCCTTCCGGCAATGCTGACCGCCATAATGCCGAGAGCGAGGAACGCAGTACCGTTATCTGTGCTGCCGGAAACAAGAGCCTGCAAAACAACGAACACCGCCGCGAACTGCAGAGCGTAGAATATCGAATGGAAAAAGCGCAAGAACGATAGATGTCTTTATATTTCCTCTTTCCGCGCCAGCAAAGTCATTATCATTGACATCGGAGAAGCTTTCTTTTCCATTTCCAACACCTCTTTTTTATTAGCGCCTGCTAACTTAATTGCTTTATTTAAGGCAATGCACATACACATTGCCTGTCGTTTTATGGGTTGAACAGCTTATCCCAGCCGTGAGAAAAAACGCCTGAAGCTGCCAAATATGCGTCATGGCATCTTCCCTGCTCATTCCGTGGCGTACCACCTCAAAAAAGCCGTACATATAAGCGCCGCATAGAAGGTGGATAAGCTGCGTGCTTGCACGTCCGGAGGTTATCACGTCATTGCCTGTCTCTTCGATGAACTTAAGCGTGTAGCTCTCGTTTATCTCAACGATCTCGTCGATATATGTCGCATATTTCGTTCCTTCGGCGCAGCAAATAAGCAGTCGGTATTCCTCCGTTCTGCTGTATATCATATCGATGATGCTCTGCATATACCCGCTGTATTCCTGTTCAAACTCATCGTTATGAAAAAGCGTTTTCTGCATATCCACGGGACGGCGGCTGTAGCCCTCCATATATGATGTGAACAGCTCCTTAAGCTCTTTTGCGGGCTCATCGACAAGAGCTGCGAACAACCCCTCCTTGTCGCCGTATCTTGTATATATCGCGCGCGGGGTAGTTCCCGCTTCCTCGGATATTGTGCGCATTGATGCGTTCATGTATCCGTTCGCGAGAAACTCTCTTTTTGATATTTCGATGAGCTTCTCGGTCACGCCCTCAATCCTGTTTGCCATTTTATCACCTCTGATTTGCAACAGCATTTCGCAACGCTGTTGCAAATAATAACATAAAATCCTTCGATTGTCAATAGTTTAAGCGATTTCTGCTATTTTTCACATTAAAGGCCCGACCTGCCCTTCACAAATTATGCACAATTACAAACGACCGGTTGTTCTTGTTTGCAGGTTAATAATTTTTTCATTTTTCGGTTGCATCTGACTGTGTTATATGCTATAATGTTAGCACGTCCTAACTTGATTGAAAGGAACAAAATATGTACATAAAAGAAAAATATCGCAGGCTTTTCCTGCTGATAGGCTTTATCGGAACCGCTCTGTTCGCTGTCGGCGATGTGCTGCTTCAAAACTTTGATAACAGCGGCGAAACATTCCTGTATATGATAAAACCTACTATTGCCGACCAGCCGATGTGGCAGCTTTATTTCGTGTTGCTCACGGGCGCAATTGCTACCCCGTTTATGTGGCTGGGAATGATCGCCACGCATTCGCACATAAAAGATCGTCTTAACGGCAAAAAGTCTAAAATGCTCACCTGCTATGATATTGCGGCAGTGATCGGAAGCCTGACATTTTTCGCTGCACATTCGGTGTGCGCGGTGCTTATGATGTCGGTAAAGAACGCTCTCGAATGTGGCATCACACCCGAAAAGATAAATGAAGTTTATCTTGTCTCTTTTACTCTTTCATTTGCGGTCACAAATATCTGGGTAACGGTCACGGAGATGATGCTTACCGTTGCTTTCATCTATTTCGTATTCAAGGGAATTATCGCAGTCCCGAAGGTGATGTGCGTTATGAATACAGCCGGCGCTTTCATAATCTTTCACCTTGTCGGCAGCGCACTCACGGCTGTCACGGGAAACGAAATATTCACGCGGCTTGCGGGTCTCGGCGCTTCACTCGGCATCGGGCTTATGTTTGTCGCAGTGTGCTTTGCGTGCAGTACACCGGTGAAAGGAACGGACAGATAAACAACTGCTCCGATCGCTTTTTAAGACCGGAGCATACAGGTAATGCATAGTCAACCGCTTAATTTATTTCTTTGATCACATTTGTTGATCAGATCATTGCAGTTATCGGAACAGCGTACATATCCAAGCGGCAAGCGCCGATGCCGCGGGAAAAATAACCAGCAGCTTCAGCAGCTGACTTTTTATGTTATAGCCGTATTTTCTGCCGTCATAAACACTGCTCACCTCGGGAAAATAATGCTGAAAGAACTTGAATTTGCAAAGCAGGAAATAATCAAAGCAGACCATATCGTAGATCTTGTATATGGTAAATATCAGCACGAACCGCAGAAAGAACTGCCAAAAGTCAAACCCGCTCCTGAACCCGTCCCATATCGCAACAACTCCGACACCTGCGATCATCAGAAGGCTGAATATCATAAGCGTCCAGCCGATCACTCTTGCACCGTAGAACAGCTCCTTTTCTCTCGGCTTGATGACTTCCTGCGCTTCCTTCGGAGCCGAAGAGAAGAATTTCTTATCCTGAATGAATGCTACCGCCGACAGCAGCACCAGAGAGATAGCCGCACAAAAAACTATCGCAAGAAATATTGTTAAAAGCATTATGTTCAGCCTCTTTCACTTCTTCGCCAGAACAGTTATCCACGGCTTGCTGCTGTGATGATCGGACTTGACCTTACTGAATCCCGCAGCTTTCAGCGCCCCGGAGATCTGTTCGGCAGTATAGCACCTCATTCCGTCTATGATCTTCTCGAATTTCAGGCTTCCGGGATCCGTACCGTCGGATTCGTTGACTATCATAAAATACCCGCCGCTTTTCAAAATTCTCGCGACCTCTGCGAAGCACGTTTCAAGCCCCGGCCAGAAGTAGATCGTCTCAAACGCGGTCGCAAGATCGTATGTATTATCGGGAAGCTCCAGCGTCGAAACATTCCCCTGCTTTATCGCAAGTCGTCCCGCTGCAATAAGATCCTTGTTATACTCGCTTGCCGTTTTGACCGAAAGCTCGGAGTAATCTATTGCCGTACCTTTTGCGGCAGGGTATTTTTTCAGCAGCTCTCCGATGTTCCTGCCTCCCCCGCAGCCCAGATCGACAATGGTTTCCAGCGCAACAGTTTTCAGATGCGACAAACCCCAGTCCGCCATTTTTGCGTGTCCGGAATTCATACCGTTAAGCATCATTTTCCCGAGCTTTCCCTCCGGCTTTCTTGTCTGACTTACATAATTCTTAAATAGTCCCATATTGTCCTCCTATATCATTTATTAACGGGTTTATACCGCTTAAAGATCAGTCCCGCAAACAGTCCGCAAAGTATGCTCCCTGCAAGCATAAGCCCGATATACAACAGATCACCCGTACCGACATTTACTGTAAATATCAGCATTACCGCTGCAATGGCTGTTCCGATGATACCGCCGAGCGTCAATGCGCCGAAGCCTCTTAACAATCGCATTCGCGGCAAAGTCCAATCGAGCTTGTGTATTCGTTCGCTGATGAGTTCGGCGATTCCGACAAGCATTAAAATTGCAGGAATGATCGATATTACTGCAAGCACGGTCATTATCGCATCTGACATATACTCCGGTTGATCTCCAAACAAAAGTATCAGACCAACGAAATACAATATCCACCCGACATTGCCCGGGAGATCGTAGGCTATCCACCTTACGGTAGAAATGTCACTTTTGTATAAACGCTCATCCTTCAAATACATCACCCTTACCTCGTGTTAGCTTAAGCTAACAATCGGCCGTGCCTGCACATTCTTATTGTTGTGTCTTCGAGACGCCTCGTTAGCATTCGCTAACCATTATACCACATATTCCGCCTTTTGTCAATGATTTGGCGTATAATTCTCATATATTCCGTCTCCATGTTTATCAGATTTAAGCAATGATCCCCGTCCTGAGGCGGGGGATCACGCTTTTATGTCTTGATCGAATTCTAAAAAACGCTCCGCATTATTGCACTGGAGTTAACCAAAGCGGATCAAAAAACTCATAGCGCCCGCCGTATTTGTGATCCGCGATCTTTGCGGAATTATAGGCCATCGGCTGCATCATGCCGGTGAGCGGTATATCGAGGAATTGCTCCTGATCCTGTGCTGCAAGATACTTGAATATCTCAATAAATTCATTCGTATGCTTCGACGGATTATCCGCTTTCATAAATACACAGTACCGCCTGATGATCGGATCACCGTTACGAAGCAGTATGACTGCTAAACTATCGTAACTGTTTGAGCATATCACACCTCAATATGTCGAAGCCGACGCGAGCGTGAAATACCACTCGCCGTCTTTTTTCGAAAGCTGAATTTTAGCTGCAATTTCCAAGTGTGTTTACCGCCGCAGTCACACGGCTTTTTCCGGTAAGTGCCGCGGTATCGCCGTTCACGGCGAACCTCGCTTCCTCGTGTTCCGCAGCGTAGTAATTCAGCGTTCCGTCCATTATCGCCTCGATGTACCCGGCCTTTGTCTGCCGCATTCCCGTCATGTGAACGAGTATGAAGCTGTCGTCGTGGACGCGTTCCAGCGTCGGCTTGTCCTTGTTTATCATCGCAGTGTACATTTCTGGGGGGACTACTATCATTTACCCTTTGCAGAGCCATTCAGCCGAACAAACGCTGATCTGCGTGGTATCCACATAAGCTTTTCCGCGAATCAAGGCTTTGGCTGCTTCCGGGTAAAGGTGCAGCGTATCCTCCGGGTAATCATCATTGAACCATATATGCAGTTCCGGCACTTTCATCATCCTTTCTGTTATAGCTTCGTCCTGCCGATAAACATAGCAGTAACGGCAGCCTTCGGAATATTTCGTGCAGCCGTGCCACGGATTCCGGCTCGCGTATTTCTGTTCGCTCATCTTAATTCGCCGTTAAGCCTTTCTGATCGGATGTCTGATCACGGTCTTTAGCTTTTCGGGAGCGACTTTCCTTGCGTCGCTGAGATAGATCTCATGGTGCAGACGCTTGTCAGTAATATCAAGTACATACCCGCAGCTCTCCATATACTTGTGCATAAGCGCGACAGTGGCAGGTTCATTGTCGTAAGAGCCGATGTGCATACACTGAACACATTCTCCCTCATCATAAGTCAAAAACTCGACCTTTGAGAAGTCACCCTTCTTTTTCTTTGCAGCTTCTCCGACCGCCCATTCAAGATCCTTCTTTGTAACAAAATCGGGAAGCCTGATGACCGATATCCATTTGAAGTTTTCTTTATGCGCGTAGTCAATGCCGCTTGACACCTCCTGCCACCAGAAGCCCTCGAGCGGCGGCACTACATAGTCGAAGTATCCCTCAATACGGTGATCGCCCTTTTTGCTCATCCTGACAGTAAAAGCAATTCCATACAAAAGACCGATCGACTGCTTGTATTCGCCGTCTTCGACGTTCGGATCACCCTGTCCGCGAACCGCTATATAATTCATACTCGGCACAGTAACGATACCGGGCTTGTTCTTTGGCATATATAACTCTTTGTATTCCTTTTTGAAATCGAAAGCCATAAGTTACAACCTCCACGATCGTAAGTTTTTTCCGAAATCTATATCTGACTGATCTTATTATTTTTGAGTCATCTCCGGTAAGTGTGGGTCGAAAACTCGCAGAATACAGCGTTTATGCCGCGAAAGCGTCTTGACATGAGTTTCAAATGTGATAGGCTGGTAGCCCGGCAGCAGCCCTTCAGGGGTGCCTGCCGGTGCTGCCCGACTATCATATTGAATCGAGGCTCGTGTCAAGATGACCGTGGAATAAATGCGGTCAAATTTCACCCACACCTACCGGATAAGAGCCAAAATTATGTAAACCTGCACGAAACGCTCTCCGTAAGCGAGCTTGCGCGAATGGTGAAGCTCAACGAGTCGTATCTGTCCGTGCTGTTCAAGCGCGAAACGGGAGTTACGATCACGGAATATGTGATATTGAAACGAATGGAGGCAGCGGAAAATATGCTGAAATATTCGGTTTTTTCGCTGTCGGAGATCTCGGATATACTGCACTTTTCGTCGCACAGTCATTTCGCGGGAACATTCCGGAAATACTACGGCACAAGTCCGAAGGAGTATCGCAGCAGACATTTCGGACGGGCGGCATTTACGGAACGCTTTTTCGGCAAGCTCCACTGAGAGCCTGCCGTTTTAGTATTATACCATAAAACCTTGCAAATTTTGTAAAAATATGGTATAATGTTATGTGTTACAGACGCTTATCGAAGATCACGATCTGTGATAAACCTAAGGAGACGCATTATGGAGTTTTTTACCAAGGAAGCGTCTGTTACAGCGTTTGATCTTCCGACGAATCTCGGAAAAAGAGCATACAGCACATAAAGAATAATGGCATAAATAAAAACACAAAGGAATGATACATTAACACATCATTATGAGAGCGAAAAGAATTTTGCTGCCGACGATCCGGGCACTTGTTATCTGCCTTAGCTTTGCTTCCTGCGATAACAATCATATAACAGATGAAACGAGTGTTGGTACAGCTACCGCCTCGTGGACTTATTATCCTGACGAACAGCCTGTCGGCTGCTATAAGCGATACGGTATTTCCAAGGAAGGCGAAACATTTGAAGAAATGCTGGAATTGCGGGAGGCCGCAAACAAGGGCTGCCTTGTTCTGAAAGAGGACTGGACCGCTTACTTTGAGCTTGACGGGGAAATAACGGAATATACATACGACAGAAAGAATCTCTATTTAAAAGAGGATACAGAGAAAACCAACGGATTCTCCTATGTTTACATAAACGGCAGACTTATTGTTGATTTCGGAAAAACAACAGAACAATTCATGGCGATCGCCGATGACTGAAAACACGCATTATCGTGCAGCGCCCGATAGTACCTTCATTTCAATGAATATTTCTTCGGTGAACTGCCGGTGATCTTCGTGAACGCCTTGTAGAAATTAGAATATGTCGAAAACCCGCACAGCTCGCACACCTTGCTTGTCTGCGCGCCATTTTCGAGCAGCTCCTTTGCCGTATTTATCTTTTTCATAAGAATATACCGGTGAACAGTTGTTCCGGTGTACTCTCTGAACTTGTGGGCGAGGTGGTACTTCGAGATGTAGAACTCCGAAGAAAGCTCATCGAGAGAGGGCGCGGCGGCAATATCCGCGTTGAGGCGTGAAATGACGCGGCTTATGAGCTCTTCGCGCTCGGCGGCTTTAACGGGCGCAGATGAAAGTGCCGAGCACACCTCCCGCAGTATCAGCGTGACACAGCTCCTGCAGATCTCATAAGAGTATGGCCGGTCTTCACGGAACTCCTCGCACAGCTTTTCAAACAGCTCCTTCATAAAAATAAGCTCATGCCCGTCGTATGAAACGAGACGGGTATTTTTCTCGTTTGCGAGGCTCTCCGCGGTTTCCGTCAGGGCGCGCAGCCCGTCGTCCTCCGATATACGGTTCGGATACAGCCACAGGACATACCTGTCATACAGACCGCCTTCCCCTATGACAGTGCGGTGCAGCTTTCCGGGCGGTATGATCAGAATATCGCCTTTTGAGAGATAGTAGGTCTCGTTTTCGATGTAATATGTGACATTACCGCTCACATAAAAGTACAGCTCATAAAAATCGTGACTGTGGAACGCGAACGACAGCGGCGTGTGATCGACCGTATGTGAAATAGTTAAAAAATTATCCATAAGATCATTATACCGCAACATTTGAAATATTTCAAGGCATTTTCAGCATTTTTTGATATTTTATTTTGCGGTAATAT
The DNA here is from genome assembly GCA_017458655.1 of Ruminiclostridium sp. Lineage (GTDB taxonomy): Bacteria > Bacillota > Clostridia > Oscillospirales > Ruminococcaceae > Ruminiclostridium_E. The sequence goes on from JAFTAG010000092.1 coordinate 8,319, forward strand.
ATGTTATAATTCATAAAACAAACCGAAAGGAAGGCATCGATATGGAAAACGAGATATATGTAACATCAAAGGATATGGTCTATGACCGTTTCCGTAAAAAGGAATCGCTGAACGGAGCCTGGCACTACGCCGTGGATCAGTATAACGCGTTTCTGAACAATAAGTGGTATGAGGAACAGTATTACGATGATAAAGGCAATTCCCTGCCTGTTGACTTCTCTTTCGACGAGTGGGAGACTATGACCCTGCCGTGCTGCTGGAACCTCGCGGAGCCGGAATACAAGCTCTACGACGGCAGCATGGACTTCACGCGCAAATTCCTGTATGCAAAGCAGAACGAGGACGAGCGCGTGATACTTAAGATAGGCGCCTGCAGCTATTATTGCAGACTGTTCCTGAACAAAAAATATGTCGGCACTCACAAGGGCGGCAGCACTCCCGCATACTTCGACATAACCGATCATTTGCGGCATGAGAATCGCATACATATCCACGCGGACAGCACAAGGCGCGGTGAGCAGGTGCCGACGGAGGTGACGGACTGGTTCAATTACGGCGGCATTTACCGCGATATCGAGATAATACGCGTGCCGAAGGTGTACATCAAGGATTTTAAGACGGCTCTCGAACCGGGCAGCGGTCTTGCGAAGATAAGAGCGTCGGTGCAGCTCTCCGAGGCTGTCGGCGATACTGCGGTACTGACGATACCGGAGCTTGACATCACGCGGGAAATAACTGTTTCCGAAGGAAAAGGAGAGGTCGTGTTCGACGCCTCTCCCGAGCTGTGGTCGCCGGAAGCCCCGAAGCTCTACGATGTGACGCTCAAATGCGGCAGCGACGAGGTGCGTGACAGAGTGGGATTTCGCGAGATACGCGTTGAAGGAATGGATATACTGCTCAACGGCAAGCCCATATTCCTGCGCGGTATTTCCTGCCATGAGGACGACTACTACCACGGCAAAGCGCTGACCGATGAGGACAGGCTCGCGAATATCCGCAGCGCGAAGGAGCTCGGCTGTAATTTTATGCGTCTCGCGCACTATCCGCACAGTGAGCGTATGGCGCAGCTCTGTGACGAGGAGGGCTTACTGCTGTGGGAGGAAGTCCCCGTCTATTGGGGGATATGGTTCGGCTGCGACAGGACCTATGACGATGCCGAGAATCAGCTCCGTGAGCTTATTACCCGCGACTGTAACCGCGCAAGCGTGATCATCTGGTCGGTAGGCAATGAAAATTCAGATACCGACGACAGACTGAAATTTATGGGAAGTCTCGCCGACACAGCGCGGAGCCTCGACCCGACAAGAGCTGTTTCGGCTGCCTGCCTTGTGAATTTCGCAAAGAACAGGATAGAAGACAGGCTTGAGCAGAAGCTCGATATCATAGGGCTCAACGAATACTGCGGCTGGTACGCGGCAGACTGGAGCACACTGCCTTCGCTGTTTGAGAACAGCAGCCCGGAAAAGCCCGTTATTATCACGGAGTTCGGCGCGGACGCCCGTGCGGGACTTCGCGGAACGATAACCGACAAGGCGACCGAGGATTGTCAGGCGTATGTCTATGAACGCCAGACCGAGCAGATCGCCAAAATAAGCTACATAAAGGGCATGACCCCGTGGATACTCAACGACTTCCGCTGCCCGCGCCGAACCTCGGTGAATCAGAAATATTTCAACACCAAAGGCTTGCTTTCAGCCGACAGGACGCATAAGAAAATGGCATTCTATGTTCTGCAGAGCTTCTATCGGGGCATGAAATGAGTGTTGTGTTAATGACGCCCGGTGTGGCCGCCTGTTATACCGTCACTTCGCTCAGCGGCCGCTGTGCGGCGCATGACACGGAGCTTCGGGCCATGAGTTCACATTTCCGATGTGTTCGTCCCTGTCGGTATTTCTTATGTGCAGTACGTCTTCGGCGGGGGAGAAAACGGAAAAACATCTTGTCTGCAGCCCGAAACAAAAACAGTGTCAAATATTTAACGAGTTTTTTATATTATAACGATCAATAGCGATAGTTCATGAAGTTGAAGCCTATGCTCCCATAAACGTCCTGCGCGCTCGGAAGCGAGAATAGATTCGCGAAAACGAGGTTGTAGATATCGTCCCCGAGAAAAACGGCGAACAATATCACGGCTGTCACAAGGAAAGCCTTCTTCGGAAGCTTCACCGCAAGGAAATATATCCCCGGCAGTATGATATAAACGAGAAACAGCCCTAATATCCCGAATACGATAACGCTGCGCAGACACACAAACCCGTATATGCTCCCGAAGCCGAGTATCTCGGTATCGTAGTTCCAGTATTTAAGCCCGGTGACAAGATATACTCCGAGCCCGGCGAAGAATTCAAGGATACCGGTGGACACGGAGCTTATGATAAATACAAGCAGCGGTCTTCTCCTCAGCTTAAAGGTCAGGAACCATATCATCAGCGAGCCGTAGGCGTAAATATTCAGCCACGGAAGGAAATTTCCGCCGCGCCAGTAGAATTTATCGAAGCCGCCGTTTATCCAGTAGAATATGAATTCATATACCCAGCCGAAAGCGCCGCTTACCACGACGACAAGAAATACTATGCCGACGAACAGGCTTCTCTCCGGCTTTATTTTGGAATCGAGATAATCATTGTAGAATTTTCCCATATATTACTTCCCCCTCCGATGTGATACGCCCGGCAATGCCTTCCGTCAGTCGTCTCCGACCCTACCCGCACAGACTTCGGCAGTCTTGTCCGCATTATATGCTCCGGTAAGCTGTCCCCGTGAGACAGTCACGATGCCGGCAGCCTGCGGAGCGCTGACATTGACAGAGGGAACTCTCCGCACAGGCGGATATGCCGGCATCGGCACCGCCGCGAATGATACGGGTCTGCCAAGCCGCACCGCAATTGCGAATTGTGAATTATTCCTGTGCGGTGAGTTATCCGGGGATCACAATTGTTAATGCTTAAAAGCGTACCTCGTGTTATGATCACTTCTTGCTGTCGTTATACCCGACGGTGTCGAGGATCTTGTCGAGCAGCTGCATATTTCCGATCGAAAACTCCTCGGTTATAAGCGGCTTTGAAATACCGAGTATGCTTTCGTTCATGTTTTCGATCTCAAGTGTGTAATTCGAGACGGAGGTCACGGTCTCGGTGCGGATATCGCGCTCCCGACCCGCCTTTTTCACCGTCACGGTGAACGAAAGCTCACCGCTCGCGTTGTATTCCGCATCGGAACGGATATGACCCTTCGAGCCGTGAATGAACAGCCGGTCGTATCTGTCGCAGGAGTCCGTACCGAGTATCATTCCGGTGTTGAACGTTGCCCTCGCGCCGTTCTCAAAGCCTATAAGCACGCCCGCAAGATAGTCCACGCCGGTGCCGTCAAGCTCCGCGTCAGCCTTCACATATTTTATCGGCGCGCCGATAAGCGACAGTATCATAGATGTGCAGTAACAGCCCACATCGTATATCGCGCCGCCGCCATATTCCTTATGAAGCCTGAAATCCTCGGAATAGCACTGTGTGAGGAACGCGGTGTCGATGTAATCGACTGTACCGATCTCTCCGCCCGCAACTATGCTCTTCAGCTTCTCAATATAGGGGCTGTGCAGATACGCAAACGCTTCCATAAGAATGACGCCGTTCTCCTTTGCCGCGGCGAACATACGGCGAAGCTCCGCCTCGTTCATCGCTATCGGCTTTTCGCAGAGCACGTGTTTATGCGTGTTCAGCGCTTTTATGACCCATTCGCAGTGAATGTCGTTCGGCAGGGGTATATAGACCGCCTCGACCTCCGGGTCGGCAAGCAGAGCGTCATATCCCTCATACGCCTTCTCAAAGCCGAATCGCTCTTTGAAGGCTCCCGCCTTTTGCGGGCTCCTGCCTGCGATCGCGTACAGCTCACAGCCCTTAGCCGCTTTCATACCGGGGATCGTGCAGCCAGCCGCGATGCCTGCCGTTCCCATTACTCCCCATTTAACTGTTTTTGCCATGATACACTCCTTTGCCATATCACATCGTTGCCGTTTGCACGGATCTTCTTATACCGTTATATCATTTTTCGACACAAACTATCTGTGTATATTCCCACGCGAAGCGTAAATGAAGCTATTTCAGCCTGTCCGACCCTATTAACGAATAATCCTCGCTGTATCTGTTCCGATATTGCAGCGGTGTCAGCCCCGTTATCTTCCTGAACGCGGCGGCAAACGCGCTCTGCGACGAAAACCCGAGCGAGACGGCTATCTCCGCGATAGAGAAATCCGAGAAGATCAGTATGTTCTGCGCGGTTGTGACCTTCGCTTTGAGGATATACGCCTTTATCGGCATTCCCATTTCCTTCGCGAACAGCTTAGACAGATAGCTTTGGTCGAGCCGTTCGTGCTCCGCCGCCATTTTCAGTGTCAGCGGTATATGCAGGTTTTCATAGATATAATCGACAGTCCGGCGGACGTGCAGGGAAATGCCGGACGCTTTTCGTATATCCGCCATTCTTTCGGTAAAATCGGTCATCATCACGCCGGTAAGCTCGATAAGCTCCTGCGGCTCACGGCACTTGTCTCCGCGCCGTATGTAGATGTCGCTGAGGGTGTAAGCGATGTTGTGCTTCATACCGCCGTCAATGCAGACCCGCGCGATTATGCCGACACCGATAGCGAAGTGATACTGATTGTTGCGGAGCAGGCTGTCCGAGAGCATTCCCTTGCCCTCGTAGTAATGCGCCTTTATCTCCTCAATGTTCCGTCTTACCTTCTCGATATCGCCGTTCCTGATGTCATCATACCGCCTGAACTCGCTTCGTATCTCGGTGCGCCGGAAATCCTCCTCGGTCTGGATAAAAAGGCGGTAGTTAAGCTCGCGGTTCGTATTCATAAAATCACCCCGTATGATTTTATGATACCATATTTCTTACAAAAATGCAACAGCTTTGACAGAAATTGCAGTCGAATAAATGTATAATTACAGCAGAATGAAAGAGTCAGGAATATCTATCGCACCGAAGACAGTGAAAGACACGAAAATTCTCATTATTTTAGGCTCTTATCCGGTAGGTGTGGGTGAAATTTGACCGCATTTATTCCACGGTCATCTTGACAAGAGCCTCGATTCAATATGATAGTCGGGCAGCACCGGCAGCACCCGCCCGTTGGGCAGATGCTGCCGGGCTACCAGCCTATCATATTGAAACTCTTGTCAAGATGCTTTCGCGGCATAAACGCTGCCTCGGTGCTTTTTTGCAACCCACACTTACCGGAGAAGCCTCTTATTTTGATAGGAAATCGGTATAAGACGCGGTAAACGAGGGCTTGCCGCGCAGTAAGCCGGATAAAATTAAAACGGCAGTTCCGAAAGCACCCGGGGCTGCCGTTTTTGTTTTACATTCCTATTGACCCGGTGTAAACGGGTATCTCATTCTCGGCTTTTCTGACAGCTTCTTCAAGCGTCATTCCGTAGAAATTGCCCGCGGCGAAATTCCTGCCCGAGCGCTTGTCGTCAATGAACGCTCCGACCACAACTCCCGGCAGCGAGCTTTCGGGCGAGTTCGGTGCCTGAGGACCGCCGAGGTCGGTCCGGCACCAGCCCGGGTCGGTGATGTTTATGCAGATATCCGTGCCGTTAAACTTCGACGCGAGATCCATAGTCACCTTGTCGAGCGCAGCCTTGCTCGCGGAATAGCCCGCCTGTTCGGGTTCGAGCCGTATCCCGCTGGTGGTATTCACAATACGCCCGAAGCCGCGCTCCTTCATCTTCGGCAGGAAATGATACACGATCATCATCGGCGCTATCGTGTTGATGAAGAAGCTCTTTTCGTAGTCCCCGGCGGGCGTTTTCAGATAATCCGTGCGGTAGGCGACCTGCACGCCCGCGTTGTTCAGCACGATGTCAACGGGCTTTCCGAGAGCGTCGATATCCGCGAGCATTTTTTCGACCTGCGCGAGGTCGGAGAACTCCGCGCCGACAGCGTAGGCTTCAACTCCGAGAGCCTTGACCTCATCAAGCACCTTTGCGCAGTTCTCCGCCTTTCTCGCTTGCAGTATCAGGTTGCAGCCCCGCGCCGCCATGAACTTTGCCGCGCCATAGCCTATTCCTCTTGCCGCGCCCGTTATAAGCGCCCATTTTCCTTTTATGTCAACCATTGAAATTCTCCTTCATTAAAGTGTCGCGTGCGCCGCTATTTTGTATATCTCGGTCACATCGTGCGCGTCGAGCTGCATAAAGCCGCCGGTTTTGCCGTCACCGATACCGAATTTCTCAACAAGCGTGGGTATGTCCTCCTCCTTTGCGCCAAGCTCCGCGAAGTTTATCGGCATACCGATGCTTTTCAGGAACGAACGGAATTTGCGTATGCCCTCAATCGCCGTTGCTTCCGGGTCTTCAAAATTCATCTGACAGCCGAAAACACGGGTAGCCATCTGACAGAAGCGCATAACATTGTGCTTGTGAACGTACTCCATCCAAGCGGGCATAATTACGGCAAGCCCCGCACCGTGAGCGACATCGTACAGTCCCGAAAGCTCATGCTCAAGTCCGTGGCTGTTCCAGTCCTGCTGTCTGCCCACACCGACAATGTTGTTGTGAGCCACTGTTCCCGCCCACATGATGTTGGCGCGGGCTTCATAGTTGTCGGGGTCGGCAATAACGCGCGGTGTCTCCTTTATCATTGTGAGCAGCACGGCTTCGCAAAGGCGGTCGGTTATCTCAACTTCCGTCGTGTTCGTGAAGTAGCGCTCGAAAACGTGCGCCATTATGTCCGTCGCGCCACAGGCGGTCTGATACGCGGGAAGTGTCTGTGTGAGCGCGGGATCCATTATCGAGAACTTCGGGCGCAGCAGATCGGAGCCTGTGGCGCGCTTTAACATACCGTCCTCTTTGGTTATTACCGAGTCTCCCGAGCCCTCGCTGCCGGCAGCAGCGATAGTGAGCACGGTCGCCACCGGCAGAGCCCTTTCGACGGGCTTGCCGCTGTACATATCCCAGAAGTCGCCGTCATACGGCACGCCAATTGCTATCGCCTTAGCCGAGTCTATGACGGAGCCGCCGCCCACTGCAAGAATGAAGTCAACGCCCTCGGCTTTGCACAAGTCGATCCCCTTATAAACGAGCGTGTCGCGGGGGTTGGGCTTTACGCCGCCGAGCTCGCAGTATTTTACTCCCGCGTCGTCGAGCGACTTTTTCACTGTTCCGATAAGTCCCGACTTTACCGCCGAGCCGCCGCCGTAGTGGATAAGCACCCTGCTGCCGCCGTACTTTTTCACGAAATGACCGGCTTCGGCTGCGCGGTCTTTTCCGAATACGAATTCCGTGGGGCTGTAGAAATTGAAGTTTTCCATAAAAATGTTCCTCCTGTGTGTTGCAGATCATTATATTTTCTTACTTTTTATTATAACATTCATTCAGCATAAAAATCTATCATTTCTATTGTGTTTTTGTCAAAAATAGGGTGTTTTCGGTTCGGGAACATTATGCTATGACTTCAAACGTTCCCATAAAGACGCAAAGTTTCGTGCCGATGTCGTTTTCCGGCGGCAGTAACTCCATTGCAGCCTGAAAAGGCTCGGCATTGACCGCTTCGGCCTGCGTTAGACAGGCGTGATCGCCATGTGTTTAGGTTACAAAAAATCAGAGGCTTCTCCGGTAAGTGTGGGTTGCAAAAGAGCACCGAGCCAGCTTTTATGCCGCGAAAGCATATTGACAATGAGTTTGATCGTGGTAGGCTGGAAGCCGGGCAGCATCTGCCCCTCAGGGCGGGTGCTGCCTGTGCTGCCGGACTGCCGCGATCATCGAGGCTCGTTGTCAATATGACCGTGGAATAAATGCGGTCAATTCTCACCCACACCTACCGGATAAGAGCCAAATATTTTCTGTTCAAAGTATCACCTGCTTTCGTATGCTATGTTGTTATTATAACATCAGTCAAGCAGCAAAATCTATCAATTCTATTGTGTATTTATCAAAAATATGGTGTTTATAAATATAAGACATCTCTAAAAACCTCTTGCCGCCTGTCCATGTCGCCCCGAAGCCGTCATATTGCACAAATTTCCTTTGACATACGCCGGTATGTCTGAAAAAAATGTGTACGACCCGACGACTTTATGACGATACGCCCGAACGACAATAAGTTTTCAGAAGTGCCCTTACGGCTGTTCTTCGTGAACGGATTGACTTATACAGCGATTTGTGATATGATAGTAGTATATTACAGCTTTTCAAGGTGATAGCAATGAAAAGAAAAACAACTAAAGAGCTCCTCGCCGAATCCTTTCTGGAGCTTGCGCAGACAAAGCGCATCGACAAGATAACGATAACCGAGATCACGAATAACTGCGGTATGTCGCAGCCGACCTTCTACAATCACTTCAAGGATAAATATGACCTTATCGTGTGGATATATACCTCCCGTGTGAGCGAGGTCATGGGCAGGATCGACAATAAAAGCTATCTTTGGAAAGATACTCTGCTTGACGGAGCGAGATATTATGCAGAAAACTGTGAATTTATCAAAAACGCTTTGAAGCACATCGGCGGACAGGATTCTTTTATCGAGTATGTCCGTAAGAGAAATACCGAGTTTCTGAAAGCGGAAGTGCAGAAAAAGCTGATGACTGAGTTTATCCCCGATGAGATAATGGGTATGATAGAGGTCTATGTTTATGGCACGGTGCAGTATATGCTCCGGTGGCTCATGAGCGATATGCCCCTTTCTCCCGAAAAGTTGGCTTATATATGGGAAAAGAGCCTTCCCGAGCCGCTCAGACGGTACCTCTACCCTTATTTTTTTGTAATTGCCCCTGTTTTACAAAATAATTTTGTAAAACGAGGGTATCTCTAAATTGACATATCCTGCCTTGTCTGCTAAAATGTCATTGTAGCAGGCGAATGTAAACGTCTGAATGTATTTATATCTAAAAAAGTGGAGATAATTTCAGATTTTTACAACCTGCCAAAATTCAATAAACTAATGGAGGTATATCATCATGGCAGACACAAAAAAGATTCTTGAAGGCTTACAGATCATCGTTACCGATCTCGCACAGCAGGCGGACGGTCACGCTATCCAGTCGAAGATATTCGCAGCACAGGGCTTCTCCAAGCTCGGAGCAAAGTATGCTGAACACGCAGCAGAAGAGAGAGGCTATGTTGACAAGTGCATCGACCGTATCCTCGATCTCGGCGGTGAAGTTAAGAACGGCGCGAAGAAAGAAGAACCCGTTTTCACCGATATTGTAGAGTATATCAAGTATGATCTCCAGACTTCTAAGGACGGTCTCGCGTGGCTGAAAACGCTTGTAGAGGAAGCAAGGGACGATTACTCCACCTTCGATATGCTGAAAGAGTATTATCAGGATGAAGAAGAGGATCTGTACTGGGACGAACAGCAGCTTGAGCTTATCGAAAAGATCGGTCTCCAGAACTGGCTTAATATGCAGCTTTGAGCGCTATGATACAGGAAAACGTCAAAAAAGTCCTCAATGAAAACCTTTGGTATATAGCGACCTGCAATGATGAGGGATCCGAGCCGAATGTCGTTCCCGTCGGATTCAAGCGTGTGTGCGATGACGTAAAGCTTGCGATAGGCGCTGTCCTTCTTGAAACGACCCTTGAAAATATCAAGGCGAACGGCAGGGTCGCTGTTGCCTGTGCAAATCCGGTAACGGGCGAAGCTTATCAGATCAAGGGAACGGCGGAGCTTGTGTATGAGGGCGACGCTTATAAGCATTACCGAAAGCTCACCGAGGACACCTTCAAGGGTGCCCCGGAGCTCAAATGCGCGGTCATCATCACTCCCGAAAGGCTGATAAACGCCTCACCAAATGAACGTAACAAGGAAGAAATACCATTGTAAGGAGGTCATATAATGACAGAGAAAGAGCAGATACTTGAAGCTATGAGAAAAGCCGATATGCCGCTGAACGCGGGCAAGATCGCGGAGCTTACGGGTCTTGACAGAAAGGTCGTTGACAAGACTATGGACGCGATGAAAAAGGACGGCTCGATCGTTTCTCCCGTGAGATGCAAGTGGGAACCGGCAATAAAGTAATACCAATTCACAATTGTAGAGCGGCTTCGCTGCATATTTGGATCATGACGAGACTCAAAGCATTTTATCCTTTTGAAAAGGGATCGGTATAAAAAACAAGGGCTGTCCTAAAACGGCAGCCTTTGACATAAATCAGGAAAGGACAGCATTATGGAAATAAAAGCAGTAAAATTCAGAAAAGACGGATTCTACTCGCAGCCATTTGTCATGGGCGGTGAGGAAGGTGCAGACAAGTTCGACAAGAACGTCCGCTATCGCGGCAGTCTGCAAAACTATCTTATCGACACAGGAGATGAGGTCATTCTTGTCGATACGGGGCTGCCTGCGGGAACGCCCGAGGAAGCGCCCGACGAGAATTCGCCGATGTTCACCGGCAAGGATATTTGCAGCTATATGGACGCTTTCGCGGCTCTCGGCTATAAGCCCGAGCAGGTAACAAAGATACTGCTCACACATCACCACAACGACCATTCAGGGGAGCTGCGCTCGTTCCCCAACGCGAAAATATATGTGAACCGTGACGAGATCGGTGCGGACGAATTGCAGGGGCTTGACAACATCGTTCCCGTGGATTTCACCGACGGCGCGTATCACAATTTCCCCGAAAGTCAGAAAATAGTCGAGGGCGTTTATTTTATCAAGGCAAAGGGGCACACGAACGGCAACAGCATCATAATCGCCGAGAACGACGGGCTTTTCTATATGCTCCACGGCGATATCACCTACGTTGACGAGGCGCTTTATGAGAATAAGCAGTCCGTTGTGTTTGAAGACCTTTCCGCCGCGCGTCAGACGCTTGACCGCGTTCGTGAGTTTGTAAGCAAAAATCCCACCGTTTACTGCGGGACACATACGCCGCAGGGCTACGAGAACCTCGAAGCCAAGCGTGTTATCGACCTTAATGACCCGCCCGAGACCATTCCGGTCGGTGAGATCACATTCAAAACAAAGAGCGGCAAGTATGTCTGCTCGGTCTGCGGATATGTTTACGACCCCGCCGTGGGAGACGAAAAACAGGGTATCCCCGCAGGTACGGCTTTCGAGGACTTGCCGGACGACTGGCATTGTCCGAGGTGCAAAAAGAGCAAGGACAAGTTCAATCCCGCGTAAAGGAGACCGCGATATGAAAAATGTGATCAGATTTATCATCGGCTGTTCGGCGGCGTGCTTTGCCGTAATGCTTATCCTGCATCGACGTGTGATCGCGGCGTATCTGACCGGGGGTGAGATGCCCGTATCGGATAAATGCCCGGTAAAATGCTGTAAGCATTGCGGTAAAGATGAATGAAATATCCCGAAGCGGAAGATCATCGTGAAAAGATCTCGTTTCCTGCCTATCGTCCTGCCGTTATTCCGGGTACGGACGAAGTATTGACATACAGCTTCATATGTGATATAATTATAGAAAAGCTTAA
>JAFTAG010000014.1 GCA_017458655.1 Ruminiclostridium sp.
ACAGACTTCTTCTTGAAATTTCTATGATTTCCTGCGGCTTTAATCTTCATAAATTTTTTGGATAGACTGCCTGACGGAATGGCGGCAGTCCGCTTTGTGTTGTTTTCAAAACCCCGGCACTTATTTTTTTGCATATTTTTTCTTTTATCAGAGCCAAACAGCCGGGATTCTCTTGTCTTCTCGAATCCCGGCTGCTTCACTTTTGTTTTTTTACAGCGCCTCTCCCCCGGACGGAAGCCGTCCCCGGACCCCCACTCTTCCGAAAAACTGTATTGGCTTCGCAGTCAGACTTATAGTTGCTGCTCCTGTTGTGAGATTGTGCGAATTAAAAACAGCACCGTGCGTTTTCGGTGCTGTTTGTTTTTTCAGAATGCGATCACCCGTTTAACTCACCATGGATCTATATACAAAGCTCTTGGATCTTGTCACGATCCAAAACCGCGGCGAAGCCGCACCACAATTATTCATTATTCACCATTCACCATTCACTCTTCACTGTTCATTATTTCCGTGTTAGTGAAGAGTGAAGAATGAATAGTGAATAGTTGTGGTTGTGCTGCGCGCTTGATTTTATGGTGAGTTATCCGGGTAGATCATATTTCAGAATGTGAAGTCAAGCGGTTCCTCCGGTGCCGTACTGCCGATGGAGCTCGTGTCTATCGGCGTGAGATTGAATTCCGCGTCCTCCAGATCCGGCGCAATGTAATTGTCGGAGTCGGGTGAGCCGGCGGCAAATGCGCCGGGCGCTGTGCCCATACCCGTGTCGGGGAGCGCGGAAATATCCATACCCATATCGGGAGCCGTGCCGAAGCCCATATCCATATCGGGAGCCGCGTCGATATCCGTTCCCATTTCCGAGCCCATGTCCGCCGCCGCGTCTTCCTTGATCTTGTCGTCAAAGTTGAACACGGCTTCCTCTTTTTTGGGCGCCTTATGTATCACAGGACGCTCTACCGCCGCTATCGACGAGATGTTCTTAAGCTCGACGGTGTGGCTGCTCGGCGTTATCTTGATGTCGTCCGTTGTTTCGGGAATGTTTGCGCTGCTGTCACGGTCGATCTCCGTCACGCTGCCGAAAGTCTGGCCGTAGTAAGCATTCTCGCCGTGCTTGCGCAGATAATGCTTGTCGAGCAGGTGCTCGCTGATACGCGTAAGACCAAACTGGAAGTTCGTATTGAATACCGCCATGTGCGCGATCTCCTCGAGAACTATCGAGTTTTCCACAGCCTTTTCCGGGGTGTCCCCCCAGACGAACGGTCCGTGCTGCGCGACAAGACAAGCCTGTATCTCTGTCGGGCCTATATTCCTTCTCGCGAGCGTATCAACTATCTGATAGCCCGTGTTCGTCTCGTAATTTTCGACGATCTGATCCTCGGTCATCGGCATCGTGCAGGGAATATCTCCGTAGAAGTAATCAGCGTGTGTGGTGCCGTATGCGACTATGTCAAGGCCTGCCTGTGCCCATATCGTAGCGTAGCGGGAATGCGTATGCACTATAGCGCCTATCTCCTCGTAAGCCTGATACATAACGAGGTGGGTCGGAGTGTCGGAGGAAGGCCTAAGCTCCCCTTCAACTACCTTTCCGTCCATATTCACAACCACCATTTTGTCGGGAGTGAGCTCGTCGTATGAAACGCCCGAGGGCTTGATAACGATAAGATTTGAAGCGCGGTCTATCGCGGAAACATTGCCCCACGTCAGTATAACAAGACCGCTGTCACGGAGCGCGATATTTGCTTTGCAAACACGTTCCTTCAGTTCTTCTAACATAAGATACCTCCGCATTTTCCGTAAGACCGATCGTCTGTTGATGTAATTATGCAATTTGTGCAAACAATATCCGCAGCTTAAGCTATTTATGAAAACAATGATCCTTAAGCTGCCGACAGTGGTTGTACAATATATAAAATATTATACACCAAAGAGAAAATTATTGCAATATGTTACCGAATTTTCTACAAATGATTATAAACAGGACGCGCCGCTTTGTAAGTATTGCACAAAGACTGATATCAGTCGTTCAATTTAATGAAAAATTCCTTCTTCACGCGGCCGTTTTCGTCGAATTCCACGCCGTCGGCAAGCAGCATATCACGCTGGGCATTCCCGCCGCCGAAAGCGAACGCGGAGGATACCTCCCCGAAGCGGTTCACCACGCGGTAGCAGGGGATATGCTCCGGGTCGGGATTGACGTGAAGCGTGTAACCTACCACCCGTGACAGTCTCGGGTTTCCCGCGAGCCGCGCGACCTGTCCGTAGGACGCGACCTTTCCCCGGGGAATGGACTGCACCACAAGATATATCTCTTCAAACGTGTTCACGGTTCAAGCTCCATAGCTTCCTTTATCCAGAGCTCGCCGCATACGTCGGACGGCATCCTGAAGTCGGCGGGGGAGAGCGATACGCTGCCGATGCTTATTCCGTCGGGCGAGCAGGAGCGCTTGAACTGCTGAGAGAAAAAGCGCTTTATGAATACCTGCAGCCATTTCAGCACCGCAGCCTTGTCGTATTCCCCGCAGAAGACGGTCTTCGCTATGCGGTAAAGCTTGCGCGGGGAGCAGCCGCGGCGCACGGTGTGATAAAGGAAGAAGTCGTGCAGCTCATAGGGGCCTACGCTGTCCTCGGTCTTCTGTCCGGGGAGCAGCTCGGGGCTTATCGGGGTATCGACGATGTCGCGCAGGACGGACGCGAGCGCGGTATTCCCGTCGTCGTATTCACAGCAGTCGGCGCAGTACGAAACGATGCGGCGTATGAGCGTTTTGGGAACGCCCGCGTTCACGCCGTACATCGAGAGATGATCGCCGCCGAAGGTAGCCCACCCGAGTGCAAGCTCGGAGAGATCGCCGGTACCCACGACGATCCCGTTCACGTCATTCGCGATATCCATTAGCACCTGTGTGCGTTCGCGCGCCTGTGCGTTCTCATAGGCGCTGTTCATATCAGCCTTATCGTGTGAAATATCGGCGAAGTGCTGTTCCACCGCCTTTGTGATATCCACCTCGCGCAGCGTCACGCCGAGCTGTTCGCAGAGCGTTACGGCGTTGCTCTTTGTGCGGTCGGTGGTGCCGAAGCAGGGCATAGTCACCGCGATAACGTCGGTCTTGGTAAGCCCCGCGTATTCCGCCGCTTTGGTGCATACTATCAGCGCGAGCGTACTGTCGAGCCCGCCGGACACGCCGATAACGAGCTTCTGCGCGCCGATATGTCCGATCCTTTTTACAAGCCCCGAGGTCTGCATCATAACTATATTCCCGCAGCGCTCCTCGAGCTTCTTGCCGTCGTCGGGAATGAACGGCATTCTGCGGAAAACGCGTGAAAGCTTGGTATCGCCCGGCGCGAGCGCAAATTCGCATAACTCGGAGGGTATGGGGAATATCCCGCGTCTGCGGCGCTCATACGCGATAAATCCGAGGTCGAGGTCGGCGGTGGTTAGTCCGCAGCCGAAAAGTCCGCTCTGCGCGATAGGCTTGCCGTTTTCGTATATCAGTCTGTGACCCGCGTAAACGGCGCATGCGGTGCTCTCACCCTCGCCCGTGCCCGCGAATATCTCTGCGCAGCGCAGCTCTGCGGTCTGCACGGAGAGGGCGGCGCGGCGCTTGTCGGCTTTACCGATGATCTCGGGCTCGGCGGACATACGCAGTATGATATCGGCGTTTGTTTTGGGGATATCGGAGCCTATGCAGACTTCGAACCCGAGGTCGGGGTAATCGGAGCAGATAAAGCGCATACTGTCGCCGTTGCTTGTGAAGTAGCGTTCTTCCGCGGGGGAGAGCCTTTCCTTCGGCACGATACCAACTATCTCTCCCTTTGTTATGACGGCTGCGCAGTTGCAGAGCGAGCCGCCTATACGCAGCGGAACACCGACCGTAAATACGATATCGAGCGGTTCGGAGGCTGCGGTAACGGTATCGAGAGCGCGGTGTGCGCCGTTCAGCAATGTGCTGTGCAGGAACAGGTCGCCGCAGGTGCTTCCTGTGATACACAGCTCCGGCAGGGCGAGCACTCTTACGCCGAGCATATAAGCCTCATTTATCATTCTTATGATGCTGCGGGCATTATATTCGCAGTCGCCGGGTCTTATTTCGGGAGCGCCTGCTCCGACCTTGACAAATCCGTCTTTCATAATGATTCCTTTCTGTTGCGGGTACCCCGCCGCAGGCGGGGTAAAGTACGTATTCTTCCCCCACCTTCGGTGGGGGAAGAATACCGATCTGCCGCGATCTGTAAAATACATTCACTGCGCTTTCGCTTCCTTTGCCGTGCAAAGGAAATAGGTCGGGAGTTTGAGGGGAGGGCAACGCCCTGCCCTCATGCGCGTAAGCGCCGTCTCGAGCTCAGCGTCTGTCTCTCTCGCTCTTACAATTCTCTTTGTCCGATCTTGCCTTCATCGACGAGCTCGACGAGATCGTTGACGATATCGCCGTTGAGCTGTGTACCGGAGACCTTTTTGAGCTCATCGAGCACGACGTGAACTTCCATCTGCTTACGATACGGGCGGGTGGAGTACATGGCGTCGAACGTATCGGCAACGGCGATTATCTGTGCGACCTCGGGTATTTCATCGCCGGTGAGGCCGTTGGGGTAGCCCTTGCCGTCGAGGCGTTCGTGGTGGTAGCCCGCACCGTATGACAGCTCGGGAGCTATGGTGATATCCTTGAGCACCTCATAGCCGTTGGAGGTGTGAGTTTTCAGTATCTCGTATTCCTCGTCTGTGGGCTTGCCGGGCTTGTTGAGGACGCTGTCGGGGATACTTATCTTCCCTATGTCGTGCAGCATCGCTATGTTGTAGATATCATGCGTCTCGGACTCGGACTTGCCCATTTTCTCGGCGAGCAGCTTGGAATATTCCGCAACGCGGAAGGAATGACCGTTCGTGTACTTATCCTTCATATCTATGCACTTTGCGAACACCTTTGTCATTTCGTCTATCAGCAGCTGCTTCTTCTGCTTTTCTCTTATCAGTGCGGCTTCTCTGCGGCGATGTATCAGCTCGAATATCACGAAGGCGATAATGCCCGCGCCGAGCACTATGATAAGCTTGAACCAGTATTGCTCGAACAGCGAGAGCTCCTTATCGACAGAGAGCGTGACAGTGTTTTCACGGAGCCCCGTGAGCGTGTTCACAGTCGAAAAATCGAAGCTGTATTTGCCGCCCGCAAGGTTCGTGTATGTTATCGGGCGCATACTCTTTTTGGTCGTGAGATAGCTTTGGTCGTCAAAGCCCGTGAGACGGTAGCTCAGGCTCGGGTCACTGAGGGAAAAGGTCAGCGCGTAAGCGTATATCGTTAGACGCTTGCAGTCCGAGGGTATGGTGACGCTGTGTTTGTCTTTCAGCGTAATGGTCTGTGTCCCTTTGCCGGTATCTATATCTATGAACGGTATAGTCAGGCGGACATTGTCTGTCTGCTGAGAGGCGCTGAAAATATTCACAAGGCTGACACCGCTGTTCCCGCTTATATAAAGGCCGCCGTTGTCATCGATGCAGCTTCTTGAGTTTGCCGTGCAGGTCGAGGGCAGACCGCAGCTCGTGTCATAGAACAGATACTGCGGCTCCTCACCGCTTTTGAGCTGCTCAGAGGTAGTGACATATATGCCGTTTGAGCTCAGTATCCAGAGCCCGCCCTTGCCGTCAAATATTATGTCGAAGTTGTTGGAATACGGGAATTTATCCACATTCTCGACGGTATCGCCCGTCAGATACGCGATAGAGTTGCTCGTTACCAGCCAGAGCGTGCCGTCGGTGGGGTCCTTCTTGATACGCATTATGACCTCGGAACGCAGTCCGTCGTCAATACTTATGCGGCTGAGAGCGTTGTTATTCAGTATGTAAACTCCGCCGCCGTCGGTGCCGAAATATATCCTGCCGTCCCCGCCGTCGCATATAGTCAGTACGTCACCGCCGGAGAGCCCGTTGTCATACGACAGAAACTCGTCTATCTTCATATCCTTGATGAAGTAAACGCCCTTGCTCGAGGCCGCGGCGATCCTGCCGTCGGAAAGCTCCTCGGACACGCGCACCTTGTTTGAAGCAAAGCCGGTGTCCATGGTGAAGCTCTCGATGCCGCCGCCCTTCTTTCCGCAGAAAAGGCCGCTGTATGTGCTCAGCCACAGGTTCCCCTTCGAGTCTTCCTTTATGCAGCGCACTCTCGCGCTCGCGAGAAGCTCCGTGAGTTCATCGGAGACCTCGGTGTAAGAAAAGGCGTCGATAGCGTGCAGCCCGCTGTCCGTGCCGATATAGAGCTTTCCGTCATGGAGACAGGTAGTGTTCACCACCATTTTGTCAAGTCCCGCGGCAAGGTTTATGTCGGTGAAAACGCTTTTGGATATCTTCATAACACCCTGACGCGACGAAGCGAACCAGAGGTTTCCCTCGTGGTCGTAGCTGATATCGTCGATGCTGTTGTTCATCGGCAGGTTCTCGAGCTTGACGAACTTTCCGTTTCTGTCGATGAAGCCGATGCCGTTGTCCGCGCAGACCCATATCTGCCCGTCGATGTCGGTGATACGGTTGATGTTCACCAGCGGGGAAACATCGGTCACCGAGTAGTTATACGCGGAGCTTGACAGGTCAACGTGCAGTATCTCGCTGTTTATCGTGCCGAGATACGCCCAGTCCTTATTGGTGGTGTCGGGGCATAAGGCGTTTATCTCGCCCGTTTCGAATTGGTCGGAGTTGTGGCTGGAGGTTATGTGCATATCCTCCACCGCGAACACCATACCGTCGGCCGTTCTTCCGTAAACGATCCCGTCGGGAGCCTGACGGAGCTCCGCAACGTCCTTTGCGTTGAGCTGCGGGGCGTCGAGCAGGTGCAGCTCGTCGGAGGTGTCGATATAAGCGATACCGAGGTTTGTGGCTATCAGGATATTTCCGCTGATATCCTCGGCTATGGAGTGTATCGAGGAGGTCTTCAGGCCGCCCACGCGGAAATACGACGTGAACTTTCCGTCCTCATAAAAAATGACGCCCGCGTCGTTGGTGCCTATCCACAGCCTCTCGCGGGAGTCTTCGAAAAGGCTTACGACGCTCGATATACCGTATGAGGCATCGAAGCGGTAGAACTCGTTGCCGTCGTAGCGTATAAGGCCGCTGTAGCTGCCTATCCATACGAAGCCGTCGGAGGTCTGGAGCACCGCGTTCGACTCGGAGGTGGGCAGACCGTTGAGGCTGTTGTAAAGCGTGGAGCTGTAGCCCGCGCCGGACGCGCCTCCCTCGATAAGACCTGCCGCGACGTCGGAATGGACTTCCTCGTTTTTCCCGCCGTCGGAGCCTTCCTCCGCGAAAGCGGAAAGCGGCGTAAGTATCATGGCCGCAGCGACCGCAGCCGCCGCCGCGAGCGATATTATCCTTTTCATAAATACCTCCGAAAGCTTTTTTAGTTAACAGTTTACAGGTTACAGTTAACAGTTGTGGTTGTCCGCTTCGCGGACTTATCTGAATTGTGACAAAGAGAATAGGCCGGTGCATCTTTCGATAATTTATCGGATCTCGTCAGGATTTAATACCGATTCCTTAATAATTAAAAGTTTCGTGTCTCGTCACGATTTAAATATGTCCGCGCAGCGGACACCACAACTATTCATTATTCACTGTTCACTCTTCACTATTCATTATTTCTCTCGTATTGGTGAAGAGTGAATAATGAACCGTGGATAGTTGTGGCTGCGATCCGCGCATATCCATAATAAGGCTCTTGGTTCTCGTCACGATTTAAATAT
>JAFTAG010000093.1 GCA_017458655.1 Ruminiclostridium sp.
CCTCGTTGCCGAGCTGGGCGGCCTGCTGCTCGAGATCGTCGAAATGCGCCTCGAACGGCCGTGTATCGGACAGCCCCGCGGTGGGTGTTACCGTGCCGAACTCCTGCGTTCCGCCCGTCCCGCCCTTTTCGGGAACGACGGAAGCCTGCGCCTCGGGCTTTTCAATATCCTCCGCGACTATGGGCTGCTCGTCAAGACGGCGGCGGTCACGCTTTGCGGTCTCCTCCCACTGCGCACGCTGCTCATCGATACGGTCGGGCTTTATCTGTCGGCCGGTCTCGTTTGCAGCTATCGCCGCGAACGGATCCACCGCCTCGATGCTCCTGTCCTCGAACATATCCTGCATCGCGGTGGGCGAGAACGCCCCGTCGGAATCCTTCTCATCGAGCTTTTCCGCAGCCGCGGAAACTGCCGCACCGAGGTCGGGACGATAGCCCACCTGACGCTCCTGCTCGGACTGCTGCTCTCTGCGCGTTTCACGCGGACGGCCGGAGGAATAATTCCCCGCCGCGTTGGTTATCTCGTAATCGGTATTGTCGCTGTAGGTGTGCTCATTGTCAAATGTGAGCGGCTGCTGCTTTTGCGGGATGTTTTTCGCCACATTCAGCCCTATCGCCATTTGCAGCTCGGTCTTGGGCGGCTCCTTAGGCTTGCGCTTATAGCGGCCTTTGCGGGAGCCGTCAAACAGTCCCGCGCGCTCCAGCGCAAGGCGGTTTTCCTCTCTCTGGTCGAGCATCTCGCGGCGGTGCTTTATCGCCGTGAGCATTTTATAATAGTCCGCCTCGGTGAGCGGGGACTGCTCCAGCAGCTCCACAAGGCGCTTCTTCGTAAGGTGCGGGTTCTGCTCGATCTCGCGGTAAACGCTGTTGCTGATGCGGGTGTTGCCGATAAGGCGCAGAAACTCGCTGCCCTTCATCTTCTCCGCCGACACTACGGAAATGAACGTTTCCGCGTCGAACGCCTTGTCCGGGGAGCCCGCAGGCTCGTCCGCCGGTTCGGGAGCGGTGGGGTCGTAGCCCTGCACGGGCTCCTCCGGCACCTCGTAATCCTCTTCTTCCCCGTCGTCGTCATCGTCGGGCGAATCCGCCGCGAATATCTCCTCGTCGTCCGCGACGGTCGGTGGGGTATATGGGAGCTCTATGGTGTCGGCGGTCTCGGCGGAAGCTTTTTCGGGAAGCTCCGGCTCAAAGCCGTTTTCTTCGGGCTCCGGTCCGTCCTCAAACGCCGCTCTCTCCGCAAGAGCCGCCTTATCAACGGGCTGCCCCGCGGGCCTCGGCGCAGGGATAACGGCTTCCGCGACAGGCTCCTCCGCCGTCTGCGTGACCGTCGGCTGCAGGTCGGGAGCCTGCTCAACGGGCACATTCACGAGCTCGGGAGCCTCCACGACCGCGGGCTGCACTATCTCGGGTGCCTGCACCACCGGTATCTCCGGTATCACCGCGGTGCGCTCGAGCCTTGCCACGGACTCGTCAAAGCTCCGATAGCGGTCTTTCAGCGTATCGGGCGCCTTGAAGGACACGGCGCTCGTCATATACTCCTCATATTTTGAGCCGAGGCGCGCTTTTGCGGAAAACAGCTTATCCGATACCGCGCTCTCGGACATTCCCGTCAGCACCGATATCTCGCGGGTACCGTAGCCGAACGCCGCCGCTATCGAAAAGACAAGGCGCTCCACATCGGGGAGCCTGTCGGTGTCGGCGAACGTACCGGACGCGGTATTGCTTATCCCGCTCGATTTCAGCTCTTTGAGCTTGTCAACGGTGTTCTTGGTGAGCTCGTGAACGAGCCACGACCGCAGGTGCTTTTCGTCCTTTATACGGGATATCCCCGCGTAGCCGTCCGCGACCGCCGCCATTACCACGCTTTTGGCGATCTGCTCATTTTTCAGCGCTATCAGCGCCGCCGTGTAGAGACTGTCGGCCGAGCCGAGGCAGAGGGATTCGTAAGCCGCCTTGCTGCCGACCTTTGCCCTGTCGAGTTTTTCTTCAAAAGTCAATATATCATCTCCCGTAAAATGGGTAATACACATAGATATAATTATTATATCACATTTTGTCGAAAATTAAAAGTGTTTTTTGCAATTTTTTCACATTACGCCAAAAAAAGGACACCGCACAAAAGCCCGCCGCCTGCATATAATGGTAAAAAGCGGAAAACGGCGGGGTAGCGCTCAGCGCGCTCATGAACAGCCCCGGCGCGGCCATGTCCCGGGAGTGTAACCGGCTTTTCCGCTTTATATAAAAAAGTGGGCAGCGCAGCCGCGCTGCCTGCTTGTTTTTCGAATGTTCGGAAGTGAGGGGAGCCGACCGTTGAGCTCCATTGTCCCCGCCGATCTGTTTGTTAGGCTATGCTGTCATTCAAGCGAAAGGCTCGCACCGACGTATTTTCTGCCGATTCCGCCTTCCGTATAGGGATCTGACTATGTTTACCGTATGAGAGCTCTCGGTGCTCCCCGAAACATTTAGCCGAAGAAACTGCAGGGAACAATGTTTCCTCAAATCTTTTTCAGCGAACAGCATCATCAACGTGATCGTTTCCTATGTTCCCCGTGTTCCCTCTGTTTCCCTATAAGATATATCTTTTCTATCCACTATCCACAACTTAAGCGGAAAATTAAGTTTCACGTTTCTGTCTCCCCCGCCGGAGGCGGGGGAGACAGAAACAAAAATTATCTTAAATTGTAGATAGTGCTTTTCTATCTGCTAAAATCATTTCACACCCAAAAAAGCTCATTTCGCACCATTCCGTTAAACTTTTCCGCAGCATTTCCGATATAATAATAGATAAAGTATTGCTAATCGGCGCATAGAAAAAACACGCCTGTAAAAACGGAGATGATAAAATGAGATTTGCTGTATGCGACGACGAAGCCGAGCTTCGCAGGGATATTTCGGACAAGATAGCCGCGCTCTGCCCGGGGGCGTCGGTGACGGAGTTTTCATCGGGCGGCGGGCTTCTCGCGGACACGGGAGGCTTTGACATAATCTTCCTCGATATAGGAATGGACGGACCCGACGGTATGCAGACCGCGCGGGAGCTGCGCAAAAACGGCTGCCGCGCGGCGATAATCTTCGTGACCGCGTTCGGGGACAGAGTTTTCGACGCGTTCGATGTCGGAGCGTTCAACTTCCTCGTGAAACCCGTATCCGCGCAGAAATTCGCGGAGGTGCTGCAAAAGGCGATAGACAGCCGAGACACACCGCCGCCGACAGAATCCCACGACCGGTATATTGCAATAAAAACGGGCGGGCTCAACACCAAGCTCGCACTGTCCGAGATAATGTACGCAGAGGTGTTCGACCGCATTCTTATACTGCACACGACGGGCGGCAAAGTCGAGTACCGCGGGCGGCTGAACGAGTTCGAGAAATGCACCGACGACACGTTCTTCCGCACCCACCGCTCGTACCTCATCAATCTGCGCTATCTCGAAAAATACACGTCGAGCGAGGTCACAATGGAGAACGGCGACCGCGTCCTGCTCGCGAAACAGCGGTACAGCAAGCTTGTCAGGGCGTATCTGCGATATATAAAATCGGAGGGCTGAAATGTACGATTATCTTGAAATTTACACGGACATCAGCCTGACGCTGACGATGATAATTACGATCGTGGTGTATTCCGTCGGGCTTATGCAGTTCCTCCGCCCGTTCACGAAAAGCCGTCCCGCACGGTATCTGACGGGCGCGGCGTATGCGGCGATAATGCTGGTGATGTTCTTTTTGCCGCAGGAGTTCAACAATCTCGTCGCCTACGGCGCGGGAGTTGTGGGCGCTTTCGCGGTATTCACCCTGCTCGACCGGCGGAACTACGCGCAGAAGCTGTTCCTCGCGTTCTCGTTCTTCTCGGTCCGCTGGCTAACCGCTGCCGTCGGCACGTCGATATGGCTGAAAGTGTACGGCTGGACGTGCGGATTCGTCATTGACGCGTTCGTGTTCGAGCCCGAAAAACAGGTCGCAGCGTACATCGTTTACGATGCGGTCGAGGGCTGCATAATGGCGGGAATAATGCTCCTGCTGATAACGATTTTTCACAAGGTCTATGTCAGCAAAAACGAGAAAATGACCATAAAAGAGGCGCTTCTGCTTATGCTGCCGAGCGTGGCGGGAGTGTTCAACTATCGCCTGCTGCTCTACTTCAACAGCATCGACACGCGCGAGATCGGCATCAGCCCCTACGACCTCGTTTCATTCGCGTTTTACATCGTTTCGTACACGGCGCTGGTCGGGGTAATTTACTTTTACGAGCAGATCAAAGCCGGTCAGCGCCGCGAGAAGGAGACCGCCATGCTGTCCGTGCAGACCGACAATATCCGCGAATACATCAGCGGTGCGGAGAGCCTGTACCGCGATATCCGCGCCATTCGCCACGATATGCGCAATCATCTTGCAGTGCTTGAAAGCCTGCACACGCGGGGCGAGAGCGAGGCGTTTGAGAGCTATCTCGCGGAGGCTCGCGAGCGTATCGGCAGCGACAAAGGCGTAAACAGCGGCGACCCGGTGACCGATGTTATCCTGACCGAAAAGCAGAGCGAAGCCGCCCGCCGCGGCATCACCTTTGAGTGCGATTTCCACTACCCCGACAGCTTTTCCGCGGGTGCTCTCGATATGAGCATAATCCTCAACAATGCGCTGAACAACGCTATAGAAGCAGCCGAAAAATGCCACGAGGGTGAGCGGCGCATCGCAATAACGTCGCTGAAAAAGAAGAACGCGTTTGTGATAACGGTCACCAACACCTGCACAGGCGAATGCACTGCCGCGGACGGCGAGCTTCCCGAAACGACTAAGCCCGACCGCTCCGAACACGGCTTCGGGCTCGTGAATATCAGAAATACCGCCGAAAAATACGGCGGCGGGATAGATATTTCCTGCAAGGACGGCGAGTTCACGCTGACCGTAATGCTGATGATGTGATTCGCGTCGTAAAAAGGTCGTTTCACGGCATTTCGCTTGATTTCATACGGCTTCGGACGATATAATAAATGTAGCGGGAAAGTTTTGTCCGAAGTTTTCTCCCC
>JAFTAG010000015.1 GCA_017458655.1 Ruminiclostridium sp.
GAAAATTATATCACAAAACAAAATGGTTGTCAACAATACATTATAATATTATTTCAAAAAAATAGTGACAAACCGTCGCTTTTGTGGTATAATAAAAAAGCTGCGGCAAGGAGAACGTGCCGGAAAAAATGATATATGATATCCGGCACAAAAGAAAGGAAAGAGAAAAGTGGCAAACGATAAAATTGTGATAAGGGGCGCCAAAGAGCACAATCTCAAAAATATAGACCTTACGATACCCCGTGACAAGCTCATAGTGCTCACGGGGCTTTCCGGCTCGGGAAAATCCTCGCTGGCGTTCGATACGATATACGCGGACGGTCAGCGCAGATATATGGAGAGCCTGTCGTCCTACGCGAGAATGTTCCTCGGACAGATGGAAAAGCCCAACGTAGAGAGCATAGAGGGGCTGTCCCCGGCGATATCCATCGACCAGAAAACGACCTCCAACAACCCGCGCTCCACGGTCGGCACCGTCACCGAGATATACGACTATCTGCGACTGCTCTACGCGCGCATAGGCGTCCCGCACTGCCCCGTATGCGGCAGGGAGATAACCCAGCAGACGATAGACCAGATCGTCGATAGGGTGAAGGAGCTCGGCGAGGGGACGAAGATACAGATACTCGCGCCCGTTGCGAGAGGCAGAAAGGGCGAGTACGCCAAGGATCTCGACAATCTCCGCAAGCAGGGCTTCGTGCGCGTTCGCATAGACGGGGAGATGCACGACCTCGACGAGCCGATAAAGCTCGCGAAGAACATCAAGCACAGCATTGAGGTGGTGGTTGACCGCCTCGTCGTAAAGCCCGATTTTGAGACCCGCCTCGCGGACAGCCTCGAGACTGCCGGAAAGCTCACCGACGGGCTGATATATGTCGATGTGGTAGGAGGCGAGGAGCTGCACTTTTCGCAGAATTACGCCTGCCCCGAGCATAATATAAGCATAGACGAGCTCGTCCCGCGCCTGTTCTCTTTCAACAATCCCTACGGCGCGTGTCCCAACTGCACCGGTCTCGGCACGTTCCACCGCGTCGATCCCGCTCTGGTGATACCCGACGAGGACAAGACGATACGCGAGGGCGCCATACACGCCAGCGGGTGGAATTCCCTCGACGACGGCTCGGTCGCTATGATGTACTACCGCGCGATATCGAAGCACTACGGCGTATCGCTTGACACCCCGGTGAAAGACCTCACTCCCGAGCAGCTCGGGCTGTTCCTGTACGGAACTGGCGGCGAGCGCATCCGGGTCGATGTGCTGGATTCCTTCGGCGGCGGCTACCGCAATTCCGACTTCGAGGGCGTCATAAACAACCTCGAACGCCGCTACAAGACGGGGAGCGATTCTGCCCGCGCCGAGATAGAATCGTACATGCACGACTGCGAGTGCCCGGTGTGCAAGGGCGAGCGCCTTAAAAAAGAAGCTCTCGCGGTGACTGTCGCCGGGAAGAACATAAGCGAATTCTGCAAAATGAGCATCTCCGACGCTTACGATTTCGTCTGCGATATGGAGCTTTCCGAGCGTGATAAGCTGATAGGAAAGCTTATCATCAAGGAGATAAAGAACCGCCTCAGCTTCCTGAGGAGCGTCGGCCTCGAATACCTCACACTGTCCCGCGCGGCAAGCTCGCTTTCGGGCGGCGAGAGCCAGCGCATACGCTTGGCAACGCAGATAGGAAGCTCCCTAATGGGCGTGCTGTATATCCTCGACGAGCCGAGCATAGGCCTCCACCAGCGCGACAACGACAAGCTGATAGGCACGCTGAAAAACCTCCGCGACCTCGGCAACACCGTCATAGTCGTGGAGCACGACGAGGACACCATGCGGGCGGCGGACTATATCGTCGATATCGGCCCCGGGGCGGGGGTTCACGGCGGCGAGGTGGTAGCCTGCGGCACCGCGGACGAGATAATGAAGTGCAAGGAGTCCATAACCGGGCAGTACCTTTCCGGCGCGAAGAAGATACCCGTTCCGAAGACGAGGCGCGTTCCCGACGGCCGTTTTCTGAAGGTCTATGGCGCGGCGGAGAACAATCTGAAAGAGATAGATGTTGAGATACCCCTCGGCGTGTTCACCTGCGTAACGGGCGTTTCCGGCAGCGGAAAGAGCTCTCTTATCAACGAGATAGTGTATAACTACCTTGAAGGCAAGCTGAACCGCGCCCGTACCCATGTCGGAAAATGTAAGAAAATAACCGGCGCGGAGGAGCTGGACAAGGTGATACAGATAGACCAGGCTCCGATAGGCAGAACGCCGCGCTCCAACCCCGCAACCTATACCGGCGTATTCACCGATATCCGCGACCTGTTCGCCTCCTCCAACGACGCGAAAATGCGGGGCTACGGTACAGCGCGCTTCTCGTTCAACGTCAAGGGCGGGCGCTGCGAGGCCTGCGAGGGCGACGGCATAATCAAGATAGAGATGCACTTCCTGCCGGACGTGTACGTTCCCTGCGAGGTCTGCAAGGGCAAACGCTACAATCGCGAGACCCTCGAAGTGCGCTACAAGGGCAAAAATATCTATGATGTGCTGGAAATGACCATAGAAGAGGGTGCGAAGTTCTTCGAGAACGTCCCGAAGATATACCGCAAGCTGAAAACGCTCTGCGACGTGGGTCTCGGCTATGTCAAGATAGGGCAGCCCGCCACGACGCTCTCCGGCGGTGAGGCGCAGCGCGTCAAGCTTGCCACCGAGCTCGCAAGGCGTGCGACCGGCAGAACGGTCTATATCCTCGATGAGCCCACCACCGGCCTGCATACCGCGGACGTACACAAGCTGATAGAGGTGCTGCAGCAGCTCGTCGATAACGGCAACACGGTCATCGTCATAGAGCACAATCTTGATGTCATCAAGACCGCCGACTATATCATCGACCTCGGTCCCGAAGGCGGCGACAAGGGCGGTACAGTCGTAGCCACGGGTACCCCGGAGGAGATCGCAAAGGTGAAGAAGTCCTACACCGGCCAGTATCTGAAAAAGATGCTGAAAGAGAGCCGCTGACGCTCGAGAGAAACGCTGACGCGTTTTGGGGGAGAGGAAACCTTTTGTGAACAAAAGGTTCTCCTCTCCCCCAAGCCCCCCTCTCTTTCCAAAAGACTTTGCCGGCTTCGCAGTGAGATTTGAGAGTGGCTGCGCCTATTGCAAGATTTCGATAGTGAGAAAGCAGGGGTTCTGCGAGCGGCGGGGCCTCTTGCTTTTTATTCGCCCCCGCGGGCAAGCGACCGAAGCGATCCGCGTCAATAGTTTCAGCTAATGGCAGTCACCTGCCCGCGCCGCAAGTCTTGCTTTTTATTCGCCCCCCGAGGTCACAGACTTACAAGTCTTCACAAAGGCAGGTCGTGGTGCGATGTGCTATAATTGCAGGTGCGACGGGGAGGGGCAGAATGTCTTGCTTCCCACCCTGCCCCGTCGGCGCGCACCGACAGCACATCGCAATCCGTTTGTCAAGGGAGGCTCCGAAAAAAATTTTTCCCCAGACAACAGAGGAAAAATTATTTTTGGAAACCCTTGACAAGCGGATAACGACCGGTCATTAGGAGCAGATACCCCAAAAAAATCCCAAACAACGACCGGTCATTAGGAGCAGATACCCCAAAAAAATCCCAAACAACGACCGGTCATTAGGAGCAGATAC
>JAFTAG010000016.1 GCA_017458655.1 Ruminiclostridium sp.
ATCGAGAAACTTTTTGAGCTGGAAAGCGGTGATTTTATAACTGCCTTCGGTTCTGTTTCCACTGAGCCCATAGACGTGAAAAATGTCGCCTGCGTGCTGATAAACGGCGAGGAGATAGGCGTGTCCTCCGATACTTCCGGAAGCAAGGATATTTTGCAGTCCGTCGGAGACGTGCTGGAATTCAGCGATATGACGGCGAAAATATCCAAATATGATTATGACGGGCAGTTCCTCAGAGTTATGGTCGAAGCTACATATCAATATCCGTTATCCGAGACCGAGGGCTTTGACCGGTTGAATCTGAATGTAAAGAACATCGGAAATTACGATGTCGGCGAGTTCTGCCTCAACGATTATCAATATGTCACAGCCCCATATTATCATGAGATCGCGGAAATGATATGGAACGACCCGAACGCCGATAATTGGGACGAAGCCGCGGATATGGACAGGTTCGGGAGAACGGTGATGTACGATATGGGCATATATATCAGGCTCGACCCCGGACAGACGGCGGAGCTGCAGTTCGGCCACCTGCCCGCTCAAGGGTCGGTGCGGGAGTATGCCGGGAACTATACGCTTACCGGTCTCACCGGCATTGAAACGGCGGAAGCGTTTTATACCGTCACGGATAAAGAGACCGACACGACAGTCAACGTCAGCAGGTATGGCGCGTTTGTCGAAGGAGCGAATGACTTTGGCAAGGATGACAGCTTCTCGCTCGCGGTAAAATACAAGGACGGCACACAGAAGCTGCTCGCCGACCGCCCCGTGAAGAAGGAAACGTACCCGACCGACGATATACCGTATTACAGGTTTGCGTCATACTATACCGAGCTCGGACGCGGACGCGCTTATATGATGTCGTCCGTATTCATGGACGGGAAGATCGATGTCGCGAACATATCCGCCGTGGTCATAAACGGCAGGGAGATATCCGACACGGATAGCGAAGGCGATACTACCGCCGAATACTATGACCCAACCGCCGAAAGAAACACATACATCAGCATAGATTACAGCCACGCAAACGTTTCGAGCAGATATGAATTTCTCTACTACATCGACGGTGAGCTGCAAAAGGATATGACCGAAACAAGAGAGCTTTCCGACACGGATAAATTCCGCTGGGACGTAGCGGGAAGCGGAGTACACAGATACAAGGTGCTGCTCAGGAATCCCGAGACTCGCTATTATGAGATACTGTTCGATGTGAGCATAAACTTCACGAAGCGTGAACCGGAAAAGACCTTCATAGGCGAGTTCGACCCGAAGATATTCAAAAATGTCGCGGAAAAAGAGGTCGGCGATCTTTCACTTATCGCAGGCATATACGCGCCCGGCGAGGAACCGTATGAAGTAGTCGAGAGCGAGGAAACTTCGGGAAACACATCAAATGTCACTCCTCCCGAATTTCCTATAGCGGTAAGCAACGGAAACGGCTTCTACGGCGAATTTCTCGACCCGCCGATCACGGGCGATGAGGCTTGGGAGCTTGTCAAGCAGCGTGGCGGGATAGACTTCGACTATAACCTGCCGTATGACAAGAGCCTGTTTACTTTTACCGGAGCGGCATTTGTCATAGATTATGCGGACTGTGATGTTAAGGCGATCGTCGGCGGTACAGTGGAATATGCCGGCTGGTATCCGGGCTGGGGTCAAACGGTTCTTTTGCAAGACGAAAACGGACATTGCTGGCTTTACGGTCATCTCGGAGAGATAAGTGCCGCGGAAGGTGATAAAGTCGAAAGAGGAGCTAAGCTCGGGCATACCGGAACGACGGGCAATACGACAAATCAGCTCTATGCGCTGCGCGTAGGCTGAAAATACAGCGGCAATAAACAAAAGGCACTCGCGGACTTGCGGGTGCTTTTTCGTGTTATAGTAAACGGCATAAATTTCTGAGCTTTCGGCATTGAAAATTCCGTACTTTCCCCCTCCTCCGGCGGGGGAAAGTACGGAAATATATGTCTTTTACTATATCTATTGACTAATTTGATGATTTAAGCTATAATAGAGTTATAGACAGTGGTTATGATACGGCAGATAAATGACCGAAAGGGGAATAATATGAACAGAAGGTATATCGGATACGCGGCAGTCGGCTGTCTCGCGGCAATGATCGCGGCATTTTCGTCCTGCGGCACGGCACAGCCCGCGGCACAGACCGAGACCGCGGAAACGACTGCTCCCGTAACGCAGTCCGCGTCACAGGCTGCACCCGAGGAAAAGAACGAGCTCACCGCGCTTGAAGTCACAAAGCTCATGGGCAACGGCATAAACCTCGGAAACACGATGGAGGCGTACAACCATAAGGCTTATCTTAGCGGAACGGATCCCACAAGCTTTGAGGGACTGTGGGGAATGCCGCGTACCACGCAGGAAATGATAGACGGAATGAAGGCGGCGGGCTTCGATACGCTGCGCGTTCCGGTCGCGTGGACGAACGGAATGAACTACGAGAGCGGTGACTATACGATAGACGAGCGGCTGCTCGCGCGGGTCGAGGAGATCGTGAACTACGCGCTCAAAGCCGATATGTACGTCATAGTGAACGATCACTGGGACGGCGATTGGTGGGCAATGTTCGGCTCGGCCTCGGAGGATACCAGCGGCAAGGCTATGGATATATATACTTCGATGTGGACGCAGGTAGCCGGAAGGTTCAGAGACTATCCCTACAAGCTCGTGCTCGAGTCCGCGAACGAGGAGCTCGGCGACGGTCTCAACAACAAGGAGTATTGGGAAGACTCGGGCGCTTTATCGGCAGACGAGGTGTATGACAAGATATACGAGATAAACAGTGAGTTCGTAAAGACCGTCCGCGCGTCCGGCGGGAAGAACGCCGACCGTTTCCTGCTGATAGCGGGATATAACACCGACATCGACCATACTGTGGACGATAGATATAAAATGCCCGAAGATACCGCCGAAAATAAGCTCATCATCTCCGTGCATTACTACAGCCCGTGGGATTACTGCGGTACAAAGGCTGTCGATCAATGGGGCTCGCCGCTGCAGTACAAGGAGCAGAATGAGATGCTCGCGAAATTGACAAAATTCACCGAAAAGGGCTATGGCGTGATAATTGGGGAGTACGGCGTGCTCACGGACGGAATGCCCACACCGAAGCCCGACACGGACATATACTTCACGAATTTTCTGAATAACTGTGACCTGTATAACTACTGTCCGCTGCTGTGGGACTGCAACGGTCTGTACCGCCGCAGGGAAGGGAAGATCTACGACGAGACTGTCGCAAAGCTGTTCCTTGACAGAAGCTTCTCGGCGCAGTCCTCGCTCACGGACGAGCAGATAAAGGAGAACGCCGAAAAGGGTATGGCCGATGCTCTCGAAGCGGCCGAAGCGCGTATGAGCGACGAGGGCGGCATTCCTGCGGCGGACGATACCGCTGTGGCGTGGATAATGTACCAGAGCGGTGATTACAGCGTTTCGTACAGTGTCGGGGATATCTACGACCCCACAAACAAGACGGTGGGAGTAAAAGCGACAAACGCGCTGATAACCGGCGACGGAGAATATACCGTAAAGCTCGATATGACGGACGTCGGCGGCGGCAAGGGCGTGAACTTCTCCGCACTCGGCATTTATAACGGCGAGACGCTGTTCCCCGACCATGTCATCGCGATAAAGAGCTTCAGGGTGAACGGCGAGGAGACCGTGCTTGACGGGAAAGAGTACACCTGCTCGGACGACGGGAAATGCACCCGCGTGAACCTGTACAATCAGTGGGTGACGAAAGCTCCCGACGACCCGCGTATGGCGGACGGCACCGCCGATGAAGCCTCCGCGCAGATCTGGAAGCCCGGAAAGAACGAGAAAATATATACCGTTGAGATGACCTTCACATTTACGGCTGTCTGATGAGAGCGGTATATTGACATATCGGGGTCGTTGTGGTATAATTGTAAATACACCGTGAACAGCTTTAAGAAATTATTTTGTTTCCGTCCGAGCTGTGCAAACAGTGGTAATAAAACAAAAAAGAGAGGTATCGGTATGAAAAAACAAAAGATCCTTGCATTGCTGCTGAGTGCCGCAATGCTGGTCACACAGGCTGTCCCGGCTTACGCGCAGTCGCCGGACGACGCTGCGCCCGCCGACGAGGTCTCCGCCCCCGCCGCGCTTCCGTATGGGCTGAAGGGTATGCCCGACGGGTACAAGGCAGGCAACAGTGAGCTGAAAAGCAAAACGCGCGCTTCGTCGGCTGAACTCGGAAAACTGACGCCCGGTGTGGATTACGCCGCACGTCAGATAATCTATCTTGCCGATTCGCGGGAAGAAGCCGAGGTGATAGCGGAAGCCTACAACGCCGAGCTTGTAAAGTTCCAGTTCGGTGTGGCTACAGCAAAGCTGACCGGGGATATTACCGTTGCACAGGCGGTCGAGGTCGGTGCGGACGCGGATCTCAATATGCCGTTGGTCAGCCCGAACTACATAACGGAAATGGAAGAGCCGGTGCAGGCGGACGAGTCGGCCTACGATGCTCCCGAAAGCGACGAGCTTGCGTCCACATGGGAGGAGTGGTGGCTGCAGCTCAGCGACCCCGCACTCACCCCCGGTTATTACGCTGAGGTAAGGAGCGCGGAGCACCCCGACGATCCGGGCACCGAAACAAAAGGATATCAGTGGATGCACGATGCTATCGGGACTTACGAGGCGTGGGCAACTACCATGGGCAGCTCCGATATAACGGTAGCTGTCATAGATAGCGGCGTGGACGATATGCATGAAGACCTCAAGGATCATGCCACAAATCTTCCCGGTATCATTGACCTGAGCTATACGCAGATCAAGGTCGATGATAACGGCAATTATGTTGTGGATGAAAACGGGGATTATGTGTATGAGACCATATATCCCGAGGCGCTCGACGGCACCGGTCACGGAACTCACGTTGCCGGTATTATCGCTGCCTCCGCCGACAACGGTTTGGGCGGTATCGGAGTTGCGCCCGGCGTGAATATCATAGGTCTGCCCATCTTTATAGATTACAACGGCGAGAACGTTTGCCTCAACGATGCCATCGTCTCGGCTATATTGTATGCTGCGGGTTACAACGAGGACGGCTCGAAGGGCAGCGTCCGCGCAAACATCATAAACATGAGCATTGGCACTCCTATCTATGATGCGATCGTTCAGGAGGCTATCGACAAAGCCTATGCGGCTAAGGTAACGATCTGCGCAGCTATGGGCAACGAATGTACAAACGTAGTCAGCTACCCCGCGGCATACGATCATGTCATAGCTGTAAGCGCCACAGACCGTAACAATACACGGGCATACTTTTCAAACTACGGCGCGTGGGCGGATATAGCCGCTCCCGGCGTAGGGATCTTCTCCACATGGAACGGACATGGCTATGATCGGGACAAAGAAATATACTGCACCGACGATCACCACGACTGGTACGACGCATGGAACGGTACTTCCATGGCAACGCCCGTTGTGTGCGGCGCCTGCGCGCTGTATATGAGCGCTGTGGGCGTTGTGGATCCCGACACCATGGAAGCGGTCATCAAGGCGAGCGCCACAAAGCTGTCCGACAAGACGATCGGCGCGGGTCTCCTGAATGTCGCGGCAATGATGCCCGATACCGTGAAGAACGCTTCCCCCGAGATCTACATCGAAGATTACGATACCGACATCGACACACAGATAACGACCTCCGGAAAGCTCGTAAACAAATATGACTGTATAATATTCCGCGCACCCAAGGGCGTTGCGGCAAAATATGTCATATACACGCTGAACGGTCAGGAGCCCACCGTCAAGAACGGCAAGCTCGGCAAGAACACTTATATCTGCGAAACGGACGAATACGTCTTCCCGCAGTTCAGTGTCACTGCAAAGAACATAACGCTCAAGGCGGCGCTCGTAGGCTTCAAGGGTACAGTCGGAAAGACTGCCGCGGTCACTCTCGACCTGCCCGAGATCAGCAGGGTATTTTACATATCGGGTCCCGCATACGCGGCGGTAGGCAAGTCGGTGACATACACCACCTACAGAAACGGCACGATACCCAAGGGCGCAAAGATCAACTGGAGCCTTGAGAATGCTCCCGCGGGAGTCTCCATATCAAAGACGGGTAAGGTCACCGTCAAGAAGGACGCCCCGGTCGGAGCCGAGTTCGATGTAGTCGCTGTCGCAAGCGACGATCCCACATTGAAGGCCACATACACGGTGGTCACTTCCTCCCCGATAGCATCGATGTCCGTTCGGTTTGAGGAAGGCACCTTCGACGAGACCGTGAATGCTCCGGTAAAGGACAAGAACGGCAACTACAAGAGCATCAGACTTTTCACGGTCGATATACCGACCACGGAATTCGACGAGAACGCCGTAACACCCGAAGTGTTCACAAATGTCGGCGGAGAATGCAAGGTCTCCGTTGCCAACCCGCAGATCGTTGAATACAACGGCGACGAGCTGTACGGTGTCAGCCCGGGAAAGACA
Source organism: Ruminiclostridium sp. (assembly GCA_017458655.1). Taxonomy (GTDB): domain Bacteria; phylum Bacillota; class Clostridia; order Oscillospirales; family Ruminococcaceae; genus Ruminiclostridium_E. The sequence continues at coordinate 6,478 of JAFTAG010000016.1, forward strand.
AAGGTGACCTTCGCAATGACCGATGGCTCGGGGCTCAAACAGACTATCGAGGTCAATGTTGTGGTGCCCGCGTCGGATATCAACCTTAAGGCAAAGAACGGTCAGAAAGTGATTGCTTACGGCAAGAGCGCACAGGTCGAAACAATGCTCGGCTATACCTACGGCACACCCTCAGTTACCGCGGTAGAGTGGGATTACACGGTCGATGCTTATTACTGGAGCGATAACAACGAGCTGACAGTGGAGGACTTCACCGATCTGTACAAGAATAACAAGCTGTTAACGATCTCCAAAACGGGAAAAGTTACACTGAACTCAAAAGCATATCAGGTCGAGAATTCGGTTTCCGAGATCATACGCGACGGCACCACATACTATCTTTACGACGTAATGATATATGTAATTGCAGCTACAACAGACGGTACCGGACTCAGTTCAAATATAGAGTTCAAAGTATCATTGCCGACCTCAAAGCTGAACTGGAATTGTTCAGGTGACGAAAATATGCTCAGCGTAAAGGGCAGCAAGATAACTGTTGCCCCTATGGCAACCACCAAGGACGGACGGTTTGAGGAGGATTATGCGTTCTGCGTGGTCATTGAAAGTGTAGACTCATGGTATGGGAACGAAGAAAGATCATACATATTCTACTCCGACAAGCCGGAAACAACCAGCATCGAGTACGCCTTCGCCGATAACGAATGCGCGTGCTTCTATGTCATACTGCACAAGCCCGGAAAGGCTAAGCTGACCTTCATCGCCAATGACGGAACGAACAAAAAGCTGACCATCAACGTTGAGAGCAAGGGCGTAAAATAAAACAAAACCTTAAGGCTGCACAGCGGAAACGTTGTGCAGCCTTTTGCGTCATACAATGAAAAAAAGTCTGTAACAGCCTGTCGGTTTTATGCTCCGCCCGATCGTTATCCTTTGAGCAGGTCGGCCAAGGGTCTGAAAAAGGGTATTATGCTCCATACGACCCTGCCGATAAGGTCGCTGATCTTTGATGATATCCATTCGGCAAGGACCGCAGTGACCAGGACCGCAATACAGATGAGAAACACGGGAATGTGGTTTGCGGAAAGAAGTACCGAAACAAAAGCGGCAAGCATAAATGAACACAGACACAGCACGACATTGAGCGCTACCGGGATACACAGCACCAGTATCAGCAGCGCTGCGATCCTTACGATCAGATTCCGGGAAATATCCGGTATGGCTTCAAGCAGAGGGATAAGAAGCGCAAATAAATATGCGGTCACGGAAAAGATCACGTTCGAGGAAAAAAACGATATGATGATCTTTTCAATGGTTTTTACGTCCGAAGAAAACTTATTTGAAATTATCTTTTCCGCTATCCTTTCGGCGCTTAATACCAAAAGACCCAATATAGCGACTATAAAGTTGAAACCCCTCTCTATAAAGAAGTATGTGAAAAATGATATCAGATCGTATGAGCCGGGGAGAAAGATCACAGCGATATTTTCCGGCATACCGGAAATGCTGCCTCCCGAAGCAACCAGATCATCTACCATCCGGGACTGCCACGGTGTATAAAATAAGCCCACGATAACAGTCACTGCGTACAGTGCCGCCCAGATGAACGATACCTTGTGGATCGTTATAAAGTTCTTGACAGATGAGATCTTTTCGGACATATCGGATAGCTCCTTTCAAGCCTGTCGGCCGTAAAGCCCTGAATGTAAAACGTTCTCCGCCGAAGCCCGCAGACCATCCGGGAGAGCTTACAGTTGGATATTTTGCGGTGTTGTACTAATTCTAACATATAAGACCGGATTTGTAAATACTTTTTACATATTTCAGCGATATTCGCCTACGGACGTGTGATCTTTGACATATTGGCACCTCTAAAAAACTGGCTCTTATCCGGTAGGTGTGGGTGAGAATTGACCGCATTTATTCCACGGTCTTATTGACAACGAGCCTCGATGTGTGCGGTAGTCCGGCAGCACGGGCAGCACCTGCCTGTTGGGCATTTGCTGCCCGGCTACCAGCCTACCACACACAAACTCATTGTCAATAAGCTTTCGCGGCATAAACGCTGCCTCGGTGCTTTTTTGCAACCCACACTTACCGGAGAAGCCTCAAAAAACTCTTGCCGCCCCATTTGGAGATCTTCTGAATGACTTCCTGTCATTCGCACCGCACTTTAGCCGCCATATTGCAAATTTCAGCGGTATGTGGTATAATATACATATCATCAGCAGTAAAAGAGGAGGCGCGGACAATAAAAATGGATATAAAACGTATAGATGCCGAAGACAGCAGAGTAGGCAGCTTCATCAGCGAAGAATTCTTATCTTATGCCGGACAGAACAATGTCGGTCTGAATTATAATGAATTCTGCTTTATCGCGGAAAGCGACAACGGTGATATAGCAGGTGCCGTTACAGGCCGTGCGTATTATAATGAGGTGCATATAGGCGACCTGATCGTACATAAGGCTCACAGAAAATGCGGCTTGGGAAGCATGCTCGTTTCGGCGGTGGAGGAAGCGTTTAAAAATGCGGGATATGATAAGATCACTGTCACGACCTTTGGATTTCAAGCCCCCGAATTCTACAAGAAGCTTGGATATACCGTTGAATTCATTCGAGAAGATAAGGATCCCAAATTGCGCAAGTATTTTTTGTCAAAGCAGATCGGGTGATGATATGACAAGGATAATGATATGTGACGACGAGCGGAAAATGCTGTCGGATATCGCCGCGCTTACAGCCGAAGCAATACCCGACAGCGATATCTCATCATACCGGGACGGGCGCGAGCTTCTTCCGGCAATGCAAGACAAGGCCTGTGACATTCTGCTGCTCGATATCGATATGCCGGAGATCGGCGGGCTCGATATTGCCCGCACTTTGTCGGATATGACAGTCAAGCCACTGCTGATATTTGTCACAAGCCACGACGAGCTCGTGTATGACAGCCTTAAGTTCCACCCGTTCGGGTTTGTCCGCAAGTCGCACCTGCCGCGGGAGCTGCCGTCGGCGCTGAATGACGCTGTCAAAGAGCTTAACGGCAGGGAAAAGCACTTTTGCTTTCATTCCTCGGAGGGCGATGTGAAGCTGAGGCTCGATGATATACGATATTTCGAGTCCGACGGCAATTACATAAAGCTGTTCGCGTCGGAGGAATACCGTTTCAGAGACACCCTGACTTCACTGGAGAACGCCCTTTCGGGGAGCGGCTTCGTGCGCATACACAAAGGCTTTCTTGTCAATCAGTCGGCGGTCAAGGTCGTAGATCCCGCCGAGTGTGTGCTCGATGACAACACTCGTCTGCCGATAGGACGCAGCTATTCGGAAACTGCGCGAAAACAGCTTATGAGGTATATGCTGAAATGAACGGAAAGAAACTGCAAACGGAATATGACGCGCTTCTTGAAAAGTACAACAGTGTGCTGAGCGAAAAAGCCGCCGCCGAATATGAGCTGTCGGAGCTGAAAGCAGCCGCGGAAAGCATTTCCCGTCAGGACGAGGAGGTGCGCAGGCTGCACGAAAGTATCAGGAGCATAAAACACGATATGCGCAATCATCTTATGGTGATAGCGTCCTATCTGAACGGCAGCGATACCGCTGCGGCGAAGGCATATACATCGGAGATACTCGACAAGCTGAATTCCGTCCACAGCTATGTCGAAACGGGAAATTCGCTGATGAACCACATTCTGAACGAAAAGCTGAACTTAGCGCGCGGTAAGGGCATAGCGGTAAAAGCGGAGATCGAAAACCTGTCCTTTGCGAGAATGGAAAGTATAGATTTTTCGGCGCTGCTGTCGAATATCCTCGACAATGCTGTCGATGCGAGCGAAAAAGAGACTTCTCCGGAGCTTACCGTGCAGATAGCACGCAGACGCGACTATGAAACTATCCTTGTGAAAAACAAGATCGCAAGGTCAGTTTTGTCCGAAAACCCCGGACTTGCAAGCTCGAAACCCGAAAAGGCCTCACACGGTATGGGAGTGCCGCAGATAAGGTCGATATGCGAGAAATACGGCGGTATGTGCGATTTTTACGAGGAGGACGGATATTTCTGCGTCTCGTCGTTTATCCCCGTGTGAATGTCGTTTATCCCTATCCCTTGCAATTTGATGTTGCAGGGGATATAATTGTTATCGGAGGCAATATGATAAATTTTGAAAATGTCTGTAAATACGATCTTTCGGATATCACGCTCAACATTCCGAAGGGTGAGATCGTCGGTATCATCGGAGCCTCGGGCGCGGGAAAAACAACGCTGATAAAGCTTGCCTGCGGACTGCTCGCACCCGACAGCGGAAAGGTATGGACTCTCGGCAAAGACCCGGTGAAATACCGGAGTAAATACGGTTCGGACATAAGCACATTTATCGTCGGGACACAGCTTCTGGAAAAGGAAGATACCGTGCTTCAGGGCTTTGAGATGATAGCCTCGATCTACGGTTTGTCCGGGGAATATTTCAAACGCAGGTATTCCGGGCTGTCGGAAAAGCTCGGTTTCGCGGAGCTGTCGGAATACAGGGTGAAAGACCTTTCGCTCGGACAGAAAATG
>JAFTAG010000017.1 GCA_017458655.1 Ruminiclostridium sp.
AACAGCGGCAAGCTTTTCAGCTTGCCGCTGTTTTGGTGGAAGAGGCAGGAGTCGAACCTGCTTTAGCACATAACCCTATAATTACCTCATCTATTAGCGTTCTGTAAATATCTCTCTGCTGATCTGATCTCTCCCGCATGTGCCAATATTCACCACCAGCATATTCCAAGACATATTAATTCCCCCTATCATTCCAATTGTAGAACAAAACGCTCCATAACTTGAACATATAATGGAGAAAGCATCCGTCGGAGAGGTATTTAACAGACAAAACAATGAAGTAACAATAAGCATTTATTATATGTATATTATATCATATATTCTACCTTTTGTCAATTCGCTTTTACTCATATTTATAACATCGTGCCCGCAATTATTGCGTCCTCCTCAAAATTTAAGTAACACCTTGCACCAGTTTTTCACCAAAAATTTTTCGAAAAAACGCGTATTATCGGTCATCAAAAATTTTTTAGTGTCAACAAATTGTCAACAAATCCCGATTTTGGGACATTTGTGTAGGCAATATAATCAAAGTGAAAATCCGCTCAAGCCTTTGCCTGAGCGGATTTGCTATGGTGGACCCGGGGAGGATCGAACTCCTGACCTCCGCGTTGCGAACGCGGCGCTCTCCCAGCTGAGCTACGAGCCCCAAAACCCAACGAAACTATTATACCACATTATTCCAAAAAAATCAATAGCGAAATAAAAAATTTTGAGAAAATTTCAAAAAAGTCTTGTAATTGAGGGCGTGATTGTGGTATAATAGACAATGAATAACTATGGGACGGCGGGAAACGTATGGACGAACAGGTGATCTACGGGCGCAATGCGGTAACGGAAGCGCTCCGGGCAGGCAGCGCGATAGACACGGTATATGTGCAGCGCGGCGCGGGGGGGCTGGGAAAGCTCATTGCTATGGCGAAGGAAGCCGGCGCGGTGGTAAAGGACTGCTCGGCGGACAAGCTTGACGAGCTTTCGGGCGGCGGGAAGCACGGCGGAGTTGCCGCAATAGCGGCGGCGGCCGAATATGCGGCGCTCGAGGATATTCTTGCGGTATCGGAAGCCCGGGGAACGCCGCCCTTCATCATAATCGCGGACGAGATACAGGATCCCCACAATCTGGGAGCGATAATACGGACAGCGGAAGCTGCGGGAGCCGACGGGGTCATCATACCGAAACGCCGGAGCGCGGGGCTGACCGCCACCGTATTCAAGACGTCCGCGGGAGCCGCAAGCTGGGTGAAGGTCGCCCGGGTGTCCAATCTTGCGGAAACCATACGGCTGCTGAAAACGAAGGGTATATGGGTCTATGGCGCGGAGGCTGACGGGGAACCGTTTTACGAAGCGGATCTTACGGGCGGAGCCGCGCTGGTGATAGGTTCCGAGGGCAGCGGGCTCGGGCGCCTTGTCCGGGAAAGCTGTGACAAGATACTTTCGATAGATATGTATGGAAAAATAAATTCGCTGAATGCGTCGGTAAGCGCGGGAATACTTATGTATGAGATCGTGCGCGCGCGGCGCGGGAAGCTTTGAGGGCGGGAATGCCCGTGATAAGCGAGGAAAGGGGAAAACGCTCAGATGTCGGAGTTTTCACTTGACGATATACTCGACAAGTATGCACACAAAGACGGCGAGCCCGAACCGGGCGGCGACGCCGATGATATATTGAACGCCATACTCGGAGACGAGACCTCACCGCGGGAAAGGCGGCGAAGTACACAGGCCGATGAAAAGCGGCAGCGGGATGACCGACGACGGCAGGAGCTCGAGGAAAAGAAGCAGCAGGCCGAGAAACGCCGCGCGGATTTCGAGAAAGCCCGGCAGGACGCCGAGGACAAGAAACGGGCGGAGCTTGCCGAGAAACAGCGTATAGCGGAGCAGAAGAAGCTCGAGGAAGAAGAACGCAGAAAAAACGCGGAAGCCGAAAGAAAGCGTATCGAGGACGAACGAAAGGCCGAGGAAGAAAAGAAGAAAAAGGCCGAGAAGGAACGCAGACGGCAGGAGCGTGAAAATGAGATAAGGCTCGTGATCGAGGAAAAGGAACGGCGCGAGCAGACAAAAAAGAAAAAACAGGCCGAGGAAGAGGCAAGGAAGCAGGCCGCTGCCGAGGAAGAACGCAAAAAGGCCGAGGAGGCCAAGCGCCAGCGGCATGAAGAGATCGACGAACTCCAAAGACAGGCGGAGCTTGCCGAGCAGGAGCGGCAAAAGGCCGATGACGAAAAGGAACGGCTCCTCGCCACAAAAAGCATACTGCTTCAGGACGTGCCTATCGAGATGCCCTCGGCTGCCGATACCGCCGAGGTTCGGGAGGAAGCTCACGCGGAGCCCACTACCGCCGAGCTGCAGCTTGAAAAGACGCTGCGGCAGCAGAAGATCGAGATAGACGCGCAGAAGCTGCTGATAAAGGAGACCGAGCTCGAGGATCCCGATGACTTCCTGAACGCGATGAACCCGTATGAGTTCGGGCGCAGGACAGGCTACACCGATCAGATCGAAACGATCTCGGCGCAGCAGCTCTCGGGGGATACCCGCAAGGTAGATGCACAGGAGCTCAAGGAGCTTTCGGCGTCGGCTCCCGAGGAAGACACACTGGACATTGACAAGATAGTTGACGGCTCGACAAGGATAATGCCCGAGATATCGCCCCCGGCAGCCGGCTCGGCGATAGACCCCGACAGCATATTCGAGCCCGGCGACGACATAAAGGAATTCGTTCCCAAGACCCACGACACCAAGGAAGTGCGCAGGCATTCCGAGGAAGAGGAACGCCTGCTGAGTTCCATAAACAAGACGATAGAGCAGGAGCGTCTCGAGGAAATGCGGCGCAAGGACCCCACGGCGGATATAAACAATACCGGGCCGTTCAAGGCTGTGGTAATGCCGACAAAGCAGATGAAGATCGACACCGAGGGCGGAAAGGTGCTCCGCACGGGTGAGATACCTATGAGCGACCCGACGGTGGCGGAGCAGAAGCTGAAAGAGCTTGCCGCAAAGCGAAAACGCCGCCTGTCCAACTTCGTGCTCGAGGATATCACCGATGAGGATATCGACTTCGACGACGACAGCGATGAGATGCCTGCCGAGGACGACTACGCGGGTATCTGGACAGACCTTGTGGAAACGCAGAAAAGCCTGCGCATAAGGTTTGTCCTGCTGTTCATAGTAACGATCGGCCTTATCGCGATAGATATGATGCAGCGCATATTCATCGTTCAGAAGGTGGGCTTCTTCGGAAATGAGCTCGGCCTGCTGAGCAACGACGGCATCGTCTATGCGAATCTGATATGCGGAGTTATCGGAATGGCGCTGTGCTCCTCGGTAATGATGAGCGGCATAGGTAAGCTGTTCAGAGCCAGAGCGGACTGCGACAGCGTCTGCGCGGTGAGCTGCGTGGTATCGCTGCTCGCGGGGGTGCTGCAGCTCGTCGATACCAACGATATGCAGCAGGGCAGAGCGTTCATCTACGTTCCCGCGGCGCTGCTCGGGCTGCTGTTCAACTCGTTCGGCAAGCTGATAATGATAAAACGGGCAAAGAAGAACTACCGCTTCATAACCTCCGACAGCATCCGCTATTATGCGGAGGTGATAGACGGGCAGAGCGAGGCCTCGGCTTTCACAAAGGGCACGATGTCAGAGCTCCCGTACCTCGTAACGCTGCGTAAGACCGAGCTTTTCACGGACTTCCTGAAAAAAAGCTACTGTGAGGATCTCGCGGACAGGCTTTCAAAGAAGCTCGTGCCGATATCGCTGCTCGCGGGTCTCGTTCTGGGAGTTCTTGTGTACTTCCTGCCGAACAGCGCGCAGGTGAACGGCGTGAACGTGTTCGAAAAGAACATATACTGGTCGGTATCGGTCTTTGTGGCCGTGCTGAGCGTGATGTCGCCGTTCTCGATGATGTTTATGGTAAATAATCCCCTGCGGCGCGCCACAAAGGCTATGACACCCTGCGGGACGGCGCTCATGGGCTATACCTCGGCCGAGGAATTCGGCGAAGCGAACTCGGTGCTTATAGACGCTTCCACGCTCTTCCCGAAGTCGGCGGTGGAATGCACGAACATAAAGCCCTGCAAGCTGCAGAATTCGCTGAACAACGTGCTTCTCGACCAAGCGATAATCTTAGCCGCGAGCCTTGCGGTAAAGACCGGCTCGGTGCTCTCGGGACTGTTCTTCGATATGATAGGCGGGAACAAGGAAATGCTCGCCGACATTGACGGCTGCATCTACGAGGACAATATGGGCGTAATGGGCTGGTACGGCAACAAGCGCGTCATAATGGGCAGCCGTGAGCATATGAAGCAGCACGGTATAAAAATACCGGAGCTCTCGGCAATAGCAAAGTTTATGCGAAACGGCTCCGACAGCGTGTATATGTCGGTCGGCGGCGAGCTTGCGGTGATATTCTTCATAAGGCTCACCGCGACCCCCGCAGTGCGCTCCAACATCAAGGAGCTGATGAGCCGCGGAGTGTCGATATCGCTTAAGACTACCGATTCTCTGATAACGGTGGGAAAGATAACCGACCTGTTCGATATCGATCCCGAAAAGGTGAAGATAATAGGCGCAAGCCTGCACGAGCTGTACAATGAGTGTACGGCATACACCCCCAGCGGGTGCGGCGCGCTTGCCTGCTCCGGCAGCTTCGTATCGCTCGCAAAGGGCATAAATTCTTCAAAGAAGCTGCTCAAAGACGTGAGTATGTCACGCGGCGTGCTGCTTGCCGGCGTGGTGATCGGCGTGCTGCTGCTGGGCTTCTCGGCGCTCACGGCCAATACCTTCGCGCTCAGCCCCATACTCATAATCGGCTGGAACATTCTGTGGCTGCTGATAATGCTGCTGCTGCAGTGCTTCCGCCGGTATTAGCGGGAAGAACGAAAGAAACGATAACGCACATAAACAACAGGGTCAATGCGAACTGCACTGACCCTGTTGTTATATCGATCCCTTATCAAAACGTTTTGGTCGTTTTTACCAAATCTTATTGTGCATTCATACCAAAATAAAAAATCTTGTCACTTTTTACCTTCCTATGCGGTTTTAATACATAGAAGGCTTGTAATATTACGCTAAGGAGGTCCCCGATGAAAATAAAAGGTATAATGGCTCTTGCGGCAGTATTGGCACTTTCCTTGTCTTCGTGCGGTGAAAGCGGCACCTCGCCGGTCACTTCCGCGGAAACGACTGCGGCTGCGGCTCCCGAACCTGCCGATACAGAAACGGCCGCTGAATTTACGGATAAGATAACGGAGACTGCGGCCGCGTCACTGTCCTGCACGTCCGGGAGCGGTCACGATACAGTCCCGCCGTCGCCCGTATCCGAAAAGGAGACCGGGATCGATCTGAGCCTGTATGGCAGTAATGCGCGATTTTATCCGAGCGATGATATTTATGTCAAATGGATAGATGTCGGTTATGCCGGAAAAATGCCGGATCTTCTGATGATATCCGACCGTAAACAGCTTGACTATGCGAAGATACGCTATCCGCTGAGCATACCCGATGATGCTGACGAAGATACGCGCTTTCATTCGGATGATCCGTTGACAGAGCCGTTTGAAGAAATGACCGAAAAATACCCGGTCGGGGAATACACATACCTGCTCGAATATGTACGGGCGAGCGGCGGCGGCTATCATATTATCCCGGCAGGCATCGTCATTTCCGACGATCGTATCGCATTTATAGCATCACCGGACAGTAAATACCCCGAGTGGGGAGATACCGTTCCCGATGTATGTTCGGACTACTGTTATATGGCGGCAGTCCCAAAGGGATATCTGTCTTCCGGAACCTATCCCGGGTGGGAACAGCCCGATGAGGACAATATGTATCGGGACGCAGATTACCGCATTTCCGCGTATTTTACGGATACTGATGATGTTTATGACATTTACGGCGATACGAACTATATTATCCGCACCCGGGATGAATACGACGATTTTCTTGCAATGTCCTCGCAGCTTCTGACCGTGAGGGGCGGTCGGGTGATCTCTGTCGGAGATCCGGATCTTGAAAAGGCCGCAGTTATCGTGTGCTTTTTCAAAAGTGCCGACTGTAACGGCGCACAAGCGGCCGATGCCGGGGAAAGAAAGGTGATCGTTGACGGAAATACCATTACCGTGCAATACCCGCTCGGTTGGGATGAGCGTTCCGGTACATATATGATATACGCGTATATCCCTAAGCGTTTCCTGACCGAACAAAGCTATGACGGCTGGCAGGCTCCGCCTCATACCGAGCCCGCACGCGCCGGCATTCCCGATATCGACCGCAGTAAATACGGCAAGGACGCCGTTATCCTTACCGCCGAAGATATTGTCATATATGGTTCGCATACAAGCTGTACCGATTTTTCGGGCAGGTACGTTATGCGCGGAGAGAAAGGCATAAGCGCCGTTTGGGACGATCTTGAAATGTACGGGGACAATAATTTTGAGCAATTTGTCGAGAAAAATCGGTTCACTCCCGATAACGGGAAATATCCCGCCGGTTGCGAAAATGTCATTTTCGTTCAGTATAACAATTTCGATCATTACGGCAGCGGTCTGCGGCCGTACGCGCTTGTTATTGACGGGAATAAGGCGGAGTTCCTTTATACCGAGAACAAAAACGCGGATAAGACAGACAAGCGTCCGGACAGCTATTGCTTTTTCGCCGCCGTACCCGAAGAGCTGCTTGACAGCATTGATTTTGACGGCTGGAGCGTGTATGATGAAGCTCCGGCGTTCGGAAAAGACCGTGTGGCCGAAGTCGGCAGCGGCAATATCGGTGAAATGTATTACAAGGAGCCGGACAATGAGGATATAGTCACCGACCCGGAAACAGGTATAAGATATGTGAAAAACCAACTTCTCATCAGCGCGTTCACAGAGGCGGACAGAAATGATATCGAAAGCATTATCGGCGAAACGGGAGCTGAAATTGTCGGTTATATAGAGCTTACCAACGATTATCAGATCGAGTTCGGGCGTGATATGTCTGTTGAGGATCTGCAAAATATTGCCGATCTTTTTGAAAGTTATCCCTTTATCGGCAGCGTGACACTGAATATCGTCTCTGATGTTGATCTCGGATGATCGGACAGCCGGTCCCCGCTGAGCCGTCGGAAGGTGTCGGCCTGCGCTGCTTCGCGCCGGTCTTGCCGTCCGCGGAAAGCCTTTTGCGGAGCGGTTTGGGAGCGCTGTCACACGTCATTGGGAGCTTATTTCCGAAAATCGTTGATAAATCCGTGCCCTTTGATCTACCGACCCGCGTTTTGCGGCTGCCGCTTCTCTATGATATTCAGGAACTCGTCCTTCGGGACGGGCTTCGAGAAATAGTACCCCTGCAAAAAGTCAACGTCCAGCCCCCGCAGCAGCGCGATCTGCGCCTGCGTTTCGACACCCTCCGTCAGCACCCGGCAGCCGAGGTCATGTATCATTCGGACGCTGTTTCTGAGTATTACAGCGCCGCGTTCGTTCTTTTCGGCGCTCCACAGCAGGCTCTTGTCTATCTTTATGATGTCGAAATTCAGCGAGAATATCCCCTCCATATTGGAATATCCGGTGCCGTAATCGTCCATGGACAGCGAAAATCCCGCCGATTTCAGCCTGTGTGCGACAACCGCGAGCTTTTCGTAGTTCTCCGCGCCGACGGACTCGGTTATCTCGAAGTTGATGAGCGAATGGTCGATCCTGTAGCTGTCAACGATGCCTATGATATGCTCGAAGAACCCGGGGCGCATACACTGAATGACCGACAGGTTGACGTTTATGCAGTCCATACCGTGCTGCGCGGGAACGCCGCTTGCAAGAAAAGCGCAGACCTCGCTTAAAACATAGTCGTCTATCTGCTCGATAACGCCCATCTGCTCCGCCATGGGGATAAACTCCTCGGGCGAAACGAAGCCCACCGTGTCGTCGTGCATACGCACAAGAGCCTCCGCGCCGTGGAGCCTGTATTCATCAAGATAGTATGTGGGCTGATAATAGACCTCGAACCTGTGCTCGTGTATGCAGCGCCTTATTGCGCGCTCGACCTCCGCGCGGTGCATAAGCTGCTTGACGTCCGTTTTGGTCTCTCCGGACGGTATAATGCTGTCGGCGATATACAGCGCGTCCTCGATAGTGTGTATGTCCGTCGGAACGGAAGCCCGGATAAGTACCGCGTCAAGAAGGAAGGACGATTCTCCCGCCTTCCATATCTCCTTGAAACGCTCGGTTATTTTTCGTTCCAGCTCGTCGAGCTTGTCCTCGGTATAGTTGCTGCAGAACAGCACAAAGGTTGAAGGATTGGGGTGATATATCCGGTATCTCGGCAGCAGGGTCCTGAAATGATCCGCGCAGACTGCGGGAACATCGACATTCGCGGAATGTGTCACACGCTCGATAAGGTGTGAGTTTATCACCTTCACATAGATCAACGGGACGTTTTCGTGCATTGTGAGGAAGTTATGTACATCCATTTGCATGGCACGGCGGTTATAGACGTTTATATCCACGTCCAGCCTGTCGTCCTCGCTCTCCACGGCGAGCATGGCTCCCATCATCGCGAGCGACTCGGCGAACAGCTCACTTTTTATGTTTATCTCGATGAATTGTATCACAACGCCTGCCAGAGCGAGCGTGAAGAAGTACATCATAGAGATCCTGCGGCGGGTATTCATAGCTTTCCAGGAGAACATAAGCTCCGCCACCGCCAGAATAAAGTACAAGCCCGCCGCGCCGTAGATCAGATATTCCGCCCACTGTCGGTTGAACTGCATATTATCGTCGTAATAGAACACGATGTTGGATATCGGGTTGGACAGCGCAAAGGCTTCCGTGATGATGAACGGAGCCGCAAGTGTAAGCTTTACGGATCTCTTGCGCCGACGGGCCGTACCGGTCACGTTGAGCACCCAATAGTACATTACGGGACACAAAGCCGTATGTGTCATAAAATACAGGTTCTGACAGATAATGTATATGTACCGGAAGATGTCGGCATCGGGTATGTGCGGCTCGGTAACGGAACACACCACGCTTGTCGCGGCGTTGAAGGCTACTATGGACATCATGAGCAGGAACCATTTGTTCTGTGCACGATCCGTTCTCCTCTGCAAAAGGGTAAATACTATCACGGTGATGCTTATCGCAAGCGCCGCGGAATAAAAGGCTATATGGAATTGGTTTCTAAGCTGCAGCATGGCAGACCTCCATGAACTGTGTTATTATTATCTTAATATTATATCACATTTTTATCCTCAAAAAACGAGACTTACAAAATTGTAAGAATGGATTTTAATTTTTGTGTGAATGTACAAAACTTTATAAATCGCAGGTGATTATTTTAGTGAATTTTACTGTCGGCAAGTAAAATTCACCGCTGCCAAATAAAATCACCCGAACCTGTCGAAAGCGCGGTGGTCGGTTCTCATTTTTATTTGCGTTTAGAATGTATCCATTCGCGAAAAAGAACCGGCAATGCTACGATATGACACGCGGCTGTCGTTCCGAGCTCTGCCGCTAAAGAGCCTGATTTACAGAAAAACAGGCAGACTAAACGTATAGCCCGCTTGTTTTTGTTGCATTTTTTCGGATAATGTGGTATAATAAGACCCGTGAGCGGTGTTTTATGCTATTTTTGTTTCAAAATATAGACAAGACCTGTTTCCGTTTCTTCCCCTTGCCAAAGGTGGGGGGAAGAAACAAATGTGTCTGTATTCAGATGAAATTATAGTATTATTTTACCGCATACAGGCCGGGAGGTGTGCGAGATGCGATTCGGGCATGAGCCTGATGAATATATAAAAAACCTTGCGGAGTACAAGGCTTTGGACGAGACAAAGTACCGACCCTCGGACAGCAAGCCGGAGGTCATCCGAAGGCTGAAGGAGACCGCGCAGAAAAAGAAAGAGATAGCGGAAAAGCAGGATGACATCATAAGAGAATACATAGAGCCTTTCGAAAACGGCGCGGAAAAGCTTGACAGCGAGTCGGCGGAAAAGCTCGAAGCGTTTCTGGATAAGCTGACCCCGGGCAAAAAGAGCATTTCGGACGTCGCGGTCTCTTTGCGCCTGTGTCGGCTCCTTTATTCTTATTTTCACGAGGCGGGAGACAGAGACAAGACCATCGATATGATATTTCTGGGGACATTGTGTGAGCGCGAGCTCACCTATTACAGTACCGACGGTGATTTTTTTGAATTCCCGAAGCTTTGCGAGGAATTCTGTCCGGTGTTTGAAGAGCTTTCGGAGCATCGGCAGGTCGAGCTTGCCTACGCGTATTCATTTCGTGTGTTCATACGGACGGACGAGGGCTATAAAAAGCTGCCGGGATTATATGCCGAAACCGATAAAATGATGAGGAGCTTTGTTGACAGGGCGGTAAACAAAAAGGCGATCGAGATACAGTTTTTGAACATGACTGCCAATTTCGCAAGCTTTTACTGTGATATGTGCAGAAGAAACGATGACGCTGTGCGAAAAGGCGGGCTGCCTCTTTTTGATACGGAATCGGCGGTGTTCAAGGAGCTGTTTAAGAAGAATATCATCAGGACCGAAGAGTATTACGAGTCCTCATCCGCCGTTCCTTACATCGCGCTGAGCGCAAGGAACCTATGCTACCCCGCGTTATATCATCTGGGCTGCATAACGTTTGATGAGCTTATGGAAAAATACGGCGAGCTGAGGTCATACGGTAAAGCGAACGGCCTCGGGCTTTATGCCGACCTGACGGTCTCAAGCCTAATATTATGCTACCTGTATTATTGCAGCCCCTATGAGCGCGAGAAAAACGAACAGCTTTCGAGGGATATTGTAAACGAGCTTATCCCGAGGATCCTCGAGATGAAAAAAGCAAAGGAGCGCAGGTATTCGTGGGATGTCGCGGCATTTCTCTCAAATTCCTCATTTTTCGGCGATTTTTCTGAATTTTACGATATCGCGCTTTCCTTCACGGTCTATATGGATAAGGCTCTGTATGTCCACACCGTAATGGTAAAGGAGATATGCCGCCTGCTGCTGTCACGCATTATGGAGGAGGATCCGGGGTTTCTGAACGGCGTGTGCGGAAAGGACGCGGCCTATATCACGGAGCACAAAAAGGAGATGCTTGACCTTATGGATCGCTGCGCCATGTGTCACGATATAGGCAAGCACTTCCTGATAGATGTCGTGTCCAATTCCTCGAGGCGGCTTACGGATGACGAATATGCGATAATCAGATCGCACCCCAAGAATTTCGAGATAGTATATGACCGGAATTTCAGCGACTCTCCCGTGCAGAAGTGCATAAGGGACTGCGCGCTCCTGCACCACCGCTGGCATAACGGTCGGGGAGGCTATCCCGATATGCCCCACACGGAAAACAGACCTTATGTTGATATCATCGCGATAGCGGACAGTCTCGATGCGGCGACGGATCTCATAGGCCGCCCGTACGGTGTCGGCAAGTCGCTTGACGACCTTATCGGGGAATTTTCCGATCTGAGCGGCACGAGGTACAGCGGGGAAGTGGCGGGGATCCTGTCCGAGCCCGATGTTAAGGCGGCTGTGCAGGATATCATCACCTCGCTCCGGGAAGAGGTGAACTACCGTATATACGCCTTCGACCATTACGACAGCAATATATGAAGAAAACAAAAACAGCACTGTACAGATCCGCACAGTGCTGTTTTCACATTCACTTAACGCCATACATGGCCGTCATCTTCCGCTATAACTACCTTTTCGGGATCGGTGGAGATCACGTTGTAACGACTGGTCATTTCCTCCGTAAACCTTACCTTCTCGCTTGTGGGAACGAGCTCGCCCTTTTCGTTGAGCTTCATAGTGCTGCCGTAGTAGCTGATATAGATCGCGCCGTTCTTTTCGGCGATCTGGGAATCTGCTTCGATAAGCGCGGGGATAAGCTTTCCGGTCGAAACGTCGAGGACGTATGCTTTAGGCTCGCCGGTCTCTTCATCCGCCGTTGTGATGATGAAGCTTTCAAATGTCAGACTTCTGCGGATCTTGCAGACGGAGCCGATATTCTGTACCTCGGTAAGCTTGCCGCTCGTGCAGTCGAACGAGTACAGCGAGTAATCCACGCCGTCCTCCGCTCCTGCGAACCACAGGACACCGTTGCCGCAGCCTGCCGCTGACACAGCGCCGGTGAACTCTACGAGCGGTCTGAACGATACTCCCGTATCGGGGTCGAGCGTGAGCTCATAGAAGTAAGTCGTGGAGCCGGATATTGCCTTGAGGTAATATTTGTCCTCCGAGGGGCTGAAATTGATAGTCGCGATCTCGGTGACTCCGAGGGTCGTGGAGACATCGTTGCAGTAAACATAGTCGTTCTCGATGTCGAGCGTGAGTATCATATCACGCAGACCGCTCGTGCCGCAGCCGGTGATGATGAGCTTCCCGGAGCCGTAGTACGCGAGCTTGGGATTGGACGCCTCGCAGATCTTTGCGGGCTTCACATTGAAGCCGCCTATCTTGTAGTAATATACCTGACTGCGGGTAAGAACGATAGCGTATTCGTCAACGAGTATAGTCTCGGTGGCGTTCTCGACGTTGAGGTGATAGAGCTGCGTCATAAGGCCTATCTGCGGCGCGTCGGGTATCTCGGTAACGGGCACGGTGATCTCACCCGCGGGTTCGGAGCTTATCTCCGGTGCGGGTTCGTCGGTCACGGCCGTAGTGGTCTCGGGAACTTCCGAAGTTGTATCTGCGTTGCTGGTAGTGATCTCGGGAGCATCCTCGAATACATCGTCCTCGGTGTTCTCGGGATCCTCATCGATATCGCTGACGGAGGTGATATCGGGTTCTGCGGATACGGGAGCGGGCTCCGTCGTATCCGAGCTTATATCTGTAATATCGGTCACAGCCGCAGCCTCCGACACAGCAGACGATGTTTCGCCTGCGAACGAGAACGGAGAAGTCGTTACGGAGGGCTGCTGCGCTGTGGTGATAATAAGGTCGAAGTCATTGATGAGCGGGTCGCTGTCATCGTAGTGCATGGGTGAGAATGTCTCATCGTTAAGCTTGTCGGAACCGAACTCCGCGACAAATACGGAGCTTAAGTTCTGGATATCGTTATAGCAGCCTGCGGGAGCAGACAGCTTTGCGCCGGAGATATTCTTTACGGAGCTGTTGCTGCGTGCGAAATTCCCGACCGCGTCGGAGCCGTATATTTTGGAGCCGTCGCTGAGGTAGATACACACTATGTCGATATCGTCGCCGTCGGAAACGGCGGAAAGGGCTACTTTTATATCGCTGAACGACATTACGTCCATAAAGGATACGAATATATCCACCTTTTCCTTGGTCTCCGCGGGCGGATTGTAATAATTGTTCTCGACATCCTCGAGTCTCTTGGACGCGGAGGGGAGATCCTCCACGGGTCTTACGTTTATGGAAGGATTAACAGCGTTATAGGCTGCCACACCGCCGACTGTTACCGCGACTGCCGCGGCCACGCCTGCTACCGATTTCCAGTGTGCGCCCAATGTTCTCTGCCAAGCCGGAGTTTTTGCCGCTTTGATAGCATTTTTACGGATCTTCTCTTCATCGAAGGCGTACTTTTCAAAAAGCTCCTTGTAGAACTGATTGGTATTCATAAAGGCTGTTCCTCCTTTCATATATATTTTTCCGGTAAACGGGGTTCAAGCGTTAAAGGTCGAACTTCTTCTTCTGCCGCTCTATTGTTCTGTAGAGCTTATTTTTGACGGAAGAGAGGGAGATATCGAGAGTATCTGCGATCTCGTCGAGCTTCATATCGCAGACGAAATGCAGATAGAAGATACGGCCGATAAGCGGGTCGTCCTTTGCGATATCGTTGAAGATCTGTCTTGCGAGCAGGTCGTTGCACATAGCGTCCTCGAGGTTTGGCTGTTCCTTTGACATCTGCGCCTCTATCTCGACCATCTGCTCCTCGGTATAATCCGCGAAGTAAGTAGCGTTGCTATGCTTTTTGGCGTTGCCGAAGAAGTTTTTGCATTCGAACTTTGCGATATTGATGACGAAAGCCTCGGCGTTTTCGATATCGTCGTACCCCTTCTTGGCTATGCGCTGGTAGAAGCGGGTATAGATATTCTGGACTATATCCTCGGACTCCTGCACGCTGCCGCATTTGCTCACAACGAAGCGCGACACTGCGCGGAAGGTATCGCCATAGACTTTGTTAAAATAGGCTTCAAGCGTGTCACTTGCCAAGAAGGTCACCTCGCTTTTTGCCCCCTACATATAAGTAGTAGGCGTTTTCGGCAAAAAAGTTTCAAAAATTTTAAAAAATTTCCGAAATTTTTTAAAAAGCTTTTCCAAAGGGTTTTGTAATAT
>JAFTAG010000094.1 GCA_017458655.1 Ruminiclostridium sp.
CTTCACTAACACGGAAATAATGAACAGTGAATAGTGAATAATTATGGTGCGGCTTCGCCGCATATACGGACAGCGACGCGGACATATCATAAGATCACGGTGAATCAACCGGGTATCAAGCTGCCAACATTGATCGTATTATCATAGCCCGTATAATACCGGAATATACTTTCTTAAGTAAGGACAACGGGAGGCGGGAGAATATGCTCTGTACATTTGACGAAATAAAGAATAAGGAGATAATAAACATCAAAACGGGAAGTAAAATGGGTTATGCCGACGATATCGAGTTCGACACCTGTACCGCGAAGATATGCAGACTGGTGATATTCGGGAAAGCCAAGCTGTTCGGGCTTCTCGGGCGCGCGGAGGACACCGAGATATGCTGGAGCGACATCGAGATCATCGGCGAGGACACCATACTTGTGAGCTGTGAGATGCCCATTCGCACAAAAAAGGCCGGCGGCGCACTTAAAAATTTGTTAAAATAAACGAAAAGAAAAATATTGTAAATCAGTGGAAGATGTGCTATAATATTAAAGCAATTCTTCGGGATTGCGGATCCCACATTCGTCCGATAAGCGCCGTCGGTGCCGCTTATGCGGTTCGGCGTGGTGCGGGCGGAGAGGAAAAAACTAAATTTTCAGGAGGACGCCAAAATGGCAGTAGTATCAATGAAACAGCTTCTTGAAGCGGGTGTTCACTTCGGACATCAGACAAGACGCTGGAACCCGAAAATGGCACCGTACATTTTCACAGAAAGAAACGGAATCTACATCATCGACCTTCAGAAGACGGTCAAGAAGCTCGACGAGGCTTATAACTTCGTATTCGAGACAGCTTCCAACGGCGGTGAGATACTTTTCGTAGGCACAAAGAAGCAGGCAGCCGATTCCATAAAGGAAGAAGCCGAGAGAGCCGGCGCTCATTTCGTCAACGCACGTTGGCTCGGCGGTATGATGACCAACTTTAAGACCATCCAGAACCGCATCAAGCGCCTCGAGCAGCTCCACGCAATGGAGACCGACGGCACATTCGACCTGCTCCCCAAGAAGGAAGTAAGCAAGCTCGCACTCGAGATCGAGAAGCTCGAAAAGTTCCTCGGCGGTATCAAGAATATGAAGAAGCTCCCCGGAGCGCTCTTCGTAGTCGATCCCCGCAAGGAAAAGATAGCAGTGGCGGAAGCAAGAAAGCTCGGTATCCCCGTAGTCGCTATCGTTGATACGAACTGCGACCCCGACGAGATCGACTATGTTATCCCCGGCAACGACGATGCTATCCGTGCCGTAAAGCTCATCGCAGGCGCAATGGCAGACGCTGTCCTCGCAGCCAAGCAGGGTATGGCAGACGCCGCTCCCGAGGACAAGGACGCTGAGGCAGAGGCTGAAGAAGCTGCTGCGGAAGAATAATAAGAGATATGCTATTCCCTCGCCTTGTGCGGGGGAATATAAATTGAAATGAATAAGAAGACAGAGAGCCGCCGATCGCGGCTTTGAATTGAAAAAGGAGAATTAAAATGGCAATTTCTGCACAGGACGTAAAACAGCTCAAGGAACTCACAAACTGCGGTATGATGGACTGCAAGCGTGCTCTTGAAGAGACAAACGGCAACGTTGACGAGGCTATAAAGTACCTCCGCGAAAAGGGTCTCGCAAAGGCAGCAAAGAAGTCCGGTCGTATAGCTGCTGAGGGTCTTGTTTATGCAAAGGTCGATGAAGCAAAGAAGGTCGGCGTTGTAGTTGAGATAAACTCCGAGACAGACTTCGCGGCAAAGTCCGACAGATTTATAGAATTCGTTGAGATAATCGCTCAGACGATCATCGACAACGATGTCAAGGACGTTGAAGCTCTCAAGGAGCTCACGGCAAGCGGCACGAACGAGAAGGTAGCAGACCTGCTCACAGAGCGCATCGCCACCATCAGCGAGAATATCCAGATCAGACGCTTCGTAAGAATGACCGGCGACATCTACAGCTACGTTCACAACGGCGGCGGCTCGATCATCGGTTCGATCATCAAGCTCGAATCCGATAACGGCGCAGACGACACGGTTAAGGCAGTTGCAAAGGATCTGCTTCTCCAGATCACAGCAAGCGCTCCGCAGTTCGTAGCACAGAAGGACGTTCCCCAGTCTGTTATCGACGCAGAGAAGGAAGTACAGCTCGCGCTCGTAAAGCAGGAGAACGAGAATTCCGCAAAGCCCAAGCCCGAGAACGTTCTCGAGAAGATCGTAGAGGGCAGAATGAGAAAGTTCGCAGAAGAGATCTGTCTGCTCGATCAGCCTTTCGTAAAGGATCCTTCGATCACGGTATCCAAGTATATCGCAAATGCCGGCAAGAACATCAAGGTAATTGAGTTCGCGCGTCTCGAAAAGGGCGAAGGCATACAGAAGAAGGAAGACGACTTCGCTGCGGAAGTTGCTTCTATGGTCAAGTAATTTACTGATTTTACCGGGACCGTTCCCTTTTGGGAGCGGTCTTGTTTTTTTGTTTATCCCCATGGCATCCGTACTTTTGCCCTCAAAAACTTGACAAAAATCCGAAAATATGGTATATTGAATTAAATAGCGGCATTTTCTCCCAAGGGGGAATATTCTGCTGCCGCGTTCGGAAAAGGACCGCACTATGCTAATCTTTCATCTATGCGTACTGGTCGCGTCGCTGATAATATCGTCTATCTTCTTTGTTACCCGCGGTCAGCGATTCAGCATCTATTCTGTTATCCTATATGCGCTGATACCCGTCGCGGATCTCGGCTATGTGCTTTTTGAGCTCGCCGATGATGACGCGTCGGCTCTTTTTGCGACAAAAATAATTTATTTCGGCGGCTGCTACCTGTCATTCTATATGATGAACTGCGTCGTCTCGTTCTGCGGAGTAAAGATACCCACCGCGATAAATTGCCTGATGTTTCTGGCAGTCAATGTGTTTTACGTTTTTGTCATCACCGCGGGCAGCAACGACCTCTTCTATAAAAGCTACAAGCTTGTGGAGGAGGACGGCTTCAAGGTGCTGCGCAAGGAGTACGGCCCCGTCCACTCCTTCTTCTACCCGACGATACTGCTGTTCTTTTTCGTGACGCTCGGAGTGCTGATCTACTGCCTGCTCAGAAAAAAAACACTGTCCCGCCGGAACACGATCATTCTGTTCATATCATACATTGTCGCAATATTCCTTTTCTTCGGGGGCAGGCTCCTGACGGGCGGCAGGATAGAGCTTGTCGGCATATCCCATGTGCTTATGGAGATAGTGATGCTTGGCATATCGGACAGGCTCACCCTTTACGACATCGGCGGAAATGTTATGGAAACACTGATGTTCAACGGCAAGGACGGCTATATCTCGCTTGACAAGCGGTTCCGCTTCCTTGCGTGCAACAACACCGCAAAGTCTCTGATACCCGCGCTGAACGACCTGCGGCCGGACGACCGCTTTTCAGACGACGGCTTCAGGGACAACGTAAGATACTGGATGGCGGAATACCTCGACGGCGACAGCAGCGACCTGCGGTTCACAAAGGACGGCAGCATCTACAGGGTCAGCATACGACATCTTATCAACAAAAGGAAACGTGTCGGCTACCACATCACGCTGGAAGATGTCACGCGTGAGCAGAAGTACATAGACCTTATCAACAACTATAACACCGACCTGCGCGAGGAAGTGGCCGCCAAGACCGAGAACATCGAGAAAATGCACGACAACCTCATACTCGGAATGGCGATGATGGTCGAGAGCCGCGACAACTCCACCGGCGGGCATATCCGCCGCACGAGCGACTGCATAAAGATACTGATAAAGCATATCCGCAAGACCGGCGCGTATGAGCTGAACGACGAGTTCTGCCGCGACCTTATCAAGGCGGCGCCTATGCACGACCTCGGGAAGATCGCGGTCGATGACAAGATACTCCGTAAGCCGGGGCGCTTCGAGCCGGAGGAATTCGAGATAATGAAGACGCACGCCGCAAAGGGCGCAGAGCTTATAACAAAGATCCTCGAGGAAACGGACGACGCCAATTTCAGGCGTATCGCGATAAATGTCGCGCATTATCACCACGAGAGAGTCGATGGAACGGGCTACCCCGACGGGCTCAAGGGTGACGATATCCCGCTCGAATCCCGCATTATGGCAGTGGTCGATGTGTATGACGCGCTCGTCAGCAAGCGCTGCTACAAGGACAGTATGTCGTTTGACAAGGCGTTTGAGATAATCGACGAGGGTATGGGCAGACATTTTGACGGCAGGCTCAAAGAAAGCTTCATCTCCGCGCGCCCCGAGCTCGAGGCATATTACAGCTGAAATACGGGTAAATTGGCTTAATTTGTCGGCAATATTGACATTTTGTGGCGGTTTATGTTGTTTATTATCACGAAATTTCAAAAGTTGTCTTGACAAGTATTTTAAACGATGCTATAATCAAAATTATTAAAGCTGTTTTTTTCATAGAAAGCCGCAATATGAACAATTTCCAAAAGCCTGTTTCTTATCGCAAACAAGGACATTCACATATCGGGAGACGCAAAAATGAATGAAAATTCTCCAAAAAGTGCAAAGGAAAATCTGAGGTCAAAGCTCGAGCGTAAAAAAGCACAGCTTTCCGACAGAGACAGCCATATCCTCAGCGGCAAACGCGTCCTTTTCGCGGAGGACGACAAGACCAACGCCCACCTTATGATGCGTCTGCTCAGCGCGAAGGGCATCAAAGCCGATTACGCGAAGGACGGCGAGACCGCGATGAATATGTTCGCGGAGAGCGCCGAGCACTACTACGACGCCGTTATACTCGATATACATATGCCTCATGTGAACGGTCACGAGGCAGCTCTCGCCATAAGACACATGGGGCGGTCGGATTCGCGCAGCATACCGATCATCGCCGTGACCGCGTTTGAAGGCGACGAGGAAAAAGAGCTCTCCGATGATGTGGGAGTTTCCGTCCACCTCAACAAGCCGATCGACCCCGACGCGCTTTACAGCACTCTCGAGCAGTTGCTTCCGAGAAGCTGACGTTCACACAAACCGCAATTGTGAACGCAGCTTGTGCGATATATAAAATGAAATAAAGGCACACCCCCCGGTATTTGCGGGAAATGTGCCGAAATGTGCCCCAAAAAGTCAAAATTTCTCCGAAACGGACAATTTTTCGCAAATAATTTCAATCACTAATTGGAGCATTTAATTTTCGGAAGGGATATTCAAGTGTATCACATCCTGCACTTTTATATTATAATCAAATTATTCCACGGAGGACTGATAAAATGTTCAAGAAACTTGGTATGCAGATAGTAGTTTTTACTGTTGCAGCATTGGCCGCGGTCATCGCAATAATGCTCGTGGTCATTCTTGTAAACTTTGAAAACTATAACAACAAACTGCTGGAAGAAAAAGCAAAAATAGGCGAGACTTCGCTTGAAGGCGCGGTCGAAGACGAGATCACCACGCTTGCGCTTTATGAGAGACTGTTCTCGGAGGAAGCTGCATTCAACGAAGCCGTTGCAAATCGCGATTCGGCTTCGATGAGCTCTATCTACCAGAACAATCTCGGCTCCCATACAGAGCTTTTCGGCGGTGTAGCGGACAGTTCCGGTACCCTCATTTTCAAATCCGATAAGTTCGCGCTCGACAATTTCGATTTCGCGTCCGTTGCAAATGGCACGGCAATAAGCGGCATCGTTAAGAGCGGCGACCGTATGTGCATACTCAACGCGTCACAGAAGACGATCAACGGCGAGAATTTTGCTTACATCGTGGGGTATCTTCTCAGTGCGCAGGGCTATCTCGACGACTGCAAGAAGGCAAGCGGCTGCGATGTTACGATTTTCAGCGGTAACGTAAGATTCGCTACCACGCTCGGCTCGAATATGCTCGGCACTACAATGGCTTCTAACATCGAAGCCAAGGTCATCACAGGCAAGCAGGATTTCTCCGGCGAAGCCACTATCAACGGCAAGCCCTATTTCGTTTACTATTCGCCTATGACCGACTATCAGAACAACGTTGTCGGCGCTTTTTTCGCGGGATATGACGCGCAAGAGAGCAACGCGGAGTTCACAATGATAACCATACTCGCTATCGTTATCGGTGTAGTCGGCGGCATCGGCATCGCACTGTTCCTGTTCATATTCAGCCAGACGCGTGTGACAAAGCCTCTTAAGTTCGCGGAGGAATATGCGAACGAGATGCTCGCGGGTCAGCTCGCAACAACAAATGTTACATACAAGTTCCACGATGATGAGGTCGGCAAGTTCGTTGAGGTGCTCCGCAACGCCAAGCGCGGTATGAACGATGTTGTGGGTGACTCCTCGAGAATACTGCAGGCCATGGCGGACGGCGACTTCACACAGACACCGAGCGTTAAATATCCCGGCGTGTTCGAGGATATCGAAAAGAACATCATCAAGATCGAGGACGACCTCGGCAGCACACTCAGTCAGATGAATATGTCCTCCGACGAGGTACTTACGGGCTCCAACCAGATGGCGGAAGGCTCCCAGTCTCTCGCGGACGGCACCACACGTCAGGCCTCCGCTATCGAGGAGATCTCCGCAACTATCCACGAGGTATCCGAGCAGATCTCCAATACCGCGCAGAATGCCGCAAAGGCCGGCGAGCTCTCGAGAGACACTCAGGACAAGGTAAACCAGCAGGACACCGAGATACAGAACATGGTCTCCGCGATGAACGAGATCAGCGACACATCGAAGGAGATCGAAAAGATCATCAAGACTATCGAAGATATTTCGTTCCAGACCAATATACTTGCGCTTAACGCGGCTGTTGAGGCTGCCCGTGCGGGTGACGCCGGCAAGGGCTTCGCAGTCGTTGCCGATGAAGTCCGTAACCTTGCGAACAAGTCCGCCGAGGCCGCAAAGAGCACATCTTCGCTCATCACCGCTTCTATCGAGGCTGTAGATAAGGGCTCCAAGATAGCGTTCTCGACCGCGGAATCCATGAAGGAAGTAAAGCAGATGTCCACGGAGAGCGCAGGTCTTATCCAGCAGATCGCGGAAGCAAGCGCAGAGCAGACCGAATCCATTCGCCAGATCAATACCGGCGTAGAGCAGATCTCTCAGGTAATCCAGACCAACTCGGCGACTGCCGAGGAGACCGCCGCTTCCTGCGAGGAGCTTTCCGGTCAGTCCAGACTGCTCAAGGATCAGGTCGCAAGATTCAAGATCAACGCTTGATCTTACCGAAATTGACTTTTTCATTGCTTCAATTTGTGTTATCCTGACAAGGTGCCCCGCTGCTTATGCAGCGGGGTGCTTTGTTTTGTGTTTTGGGGAAGGTGCGTTGTACGACCGGTCGTGTGTTCGGCTGCACCGACGGGGCTGGGTGGGAAGCAAGAGCAAGATGCACCCCGTCGCTCTTACTATTGTACCCCACCGCACCACTCCCTGTCTATCTGCAAACCCGTAGGTCTCGTGCCTCGGGGGGCGAATAAAAAAACAAGGGCCTTGCGCATAGCAGAGCCCCTTCTTTTGCCTTTGCAAAACCTTTCAATAGGCGCAGCCGCTCTCAAATCCCACAGCGAAGCCGGCAAAGTTTTTTGGAAAGAGAGAGGGGGCCGGGGAGAGAGGATAACCTTTTCTGAATAAAAGGTTATCCTCTCTCCCCAGTCTCAAGCCAAGCGACCTCTCGAGCGTCAGCGGCTTCTGTGCTCTTCTGTTCATCTTTCTCTTCTCTCGAGGAACAATATTTTGACTGATTGGGAGCAATTTTGTTTGCGAGA
>JAFTAG010000095.1 GCA_017458655.1 Ruminiclostridium sp.
ACGGGGATAAGTCCCGCGACCACAAATGTTCCCACAGCGCAGACTATTGCGATAAGGAGCGTTTTCAATCCTCCGCCGGAGCTGCTGTTATCATCGCTGTCGGTGGAAGCCGCCGCCACGGCAGCGGTCGTTTCTTCCGTTTTGGTCTCCTCGGGCTCGGTGGTGGTAGCTTTGGTCTTTTTCGTCTTTGCGGTGGTTTCCGGAGGCTCGGTCACAGTGCTTGTCTCGTCGGGGAATTCATCTATCACGCCCGCAGTCTGCGGAGGTGTGGTCTCCACCGGGCTTTGTGTCTCGGTAGTCTGAACGGTCGTGGGAGCTGCCGTTGTCGTTGTGGTATTCGGCGCGTCGCCCGTGA
Source organism: Ruminiclostridium sp. (assembly GCA_017458655.1). Taxonomy (GTDB): domain Bacteria; phylum Bacillota; class Clostridia; order Oscillospirales; family Ruminococcaceae; genus Ruminiclostridium_E. The sequence goes on from JAFTAG010000095.1 coordinate 356, forward strand.
AGTAATCGCCGTAAACAAATCCCGTTGTGCCGCTGTACTGTATCGCGAGCCAGCTTCCGCTCCTGCCTATTACGGTAACGGAATTGGTAGCGTATATCGTGCCGAGCTGGCTGTAGCTCGTATCGGGGCCGTAGCGCACCTTGACGGTCTCCTTTGCGTACATGGTGTGCGCGTCTTCCTTGTTGTAGGGCGGTACGGTAGCAACAGCCGCCGCAGTCGTGGTAGTGTTTTGGGGAGCCGCGGTCGCTGCGGCCGTTGTTGTGGTGGTGGTATCATCTTCAAGCTCGGCGGGAGGCGTATCGTCCTCATCCTCGTCCTCGATAGGCTCTTCCTCTTCGTTGGTGTCCTCCACGTCGATTATCTCTATATCATCTTCGTCATCTGTGGGCTCTTCCTCCTCGGGGATTATCTCGATATCGGTATCTCCGGGCTCTGTGGCTTCGGTATCTTCCTCGGCCGCAAATACCGGTATCGCCGTGTATGTCCCCATCAGAGCAAGTGCCGCGAGCAGTGAGATAAGCTTCTTCAGTTTCATTATATCTTTCCTTTCTTTCTTTATGTGCAGTCGTCTTACTGCACTAAATATAGTACCTCAACAGACATTATACCACAAACTTTGCTGTTTGTAAACAGATTTTTATAATTTTTCACAAATTTTCCGAAAAATGACCGATATACGCCTCAATGTGCATTGTAATAGTCCGCTATGACAAGATCGACCACTCGCCCGTAGCTTTTCGTGCCGTCGGACTGGTCGTTTATTTTCAGATATACGTCGTTCATGGCCTCCGCGACCTCACCGAAATCCGTCTTGTACTTATCCCAGAATTCATTCTGCATATTCAGCTGTTTTACCGTGTAGTCGGGGAGCGCCTGCCAGACCTCGGTGTATTCCCCGGAGGCGGCGTCCGGGTAGTAGGCGTTGAGCAGGTAGATAGTGATGTCATACCAGCCGCAGTAGGTAAGGTAATCGTCACCGCTGCCCCTGCAGGCAAGGTACGCTATAAAGTTGGCCTCGTCCTCGCGCATAAACCCCGTCATGTGCGACAGCTCGTGACAAACGGTATGCCCGATCTCCTCGGGGACGTTGTTCCTGTTGTAGTTCGCTTCCATTGAGTAAAACGTGAATATCCCGGTGATATGCCCGTAGCACATAAGCTCCGACAGCATAACGGGCTTTACGCGCGGATAAAACGTGTTGAAGACATCGTATTGTTCGCCGAGCTTTGTCATTGCCGCGGCGGCGCGCTCCGAAAGGTCATCGGGTATCACGATATGCCCCTCGCCGTCAAGCTGTATATGCTCGCCCGCCTTTGTGAGATTTACGATAGCGTAGTCGAGCACCTCGCGCACCTGTTGTTTGGTGTATTTCCCGGTCTTTAGCCCCGCTGTCTGCGAGAACGGCATCCTGCTGTAGTTTATCCCCATTCCGTAAACATACTCGAACAGAACTATCCCGCCGACGAGCAGCACAGTTGCGCCGGAAGAGGCGAGAAAGCGCAGCCGTCTGCCTTTGCGGCGTATCATCTGCACGATGAAGAATACTATCGCGAAAAGCGCGAGAAGAATGCCGCCCACTACCATTATCTCCGCGACCGAGAACGGGAATATCCCGCTTATACGGGCGAAGATATTCTCCACGACGGGATAAATGTTGAAGCCGTAGAAGTCGGCAAATCCGCTTATATTGCGTGCCGCAAACCAGCCGAAGGCTCCGAGCAGCAGCAGCGCCCCGCCGATGATAAGTCTTTTCAGCGGTATGTAGTGTTTCTTTTCCATTTATATGACTGCCTTTTAAAGAAAATCTTGTTACTGTGACCCCCGCCGGAGGCGGGGGTCACAGTAACGTAAATCTTACTTTTTCGGTTAAGCTGTGAACAGTTATATTATAACATATTTCCCCCTTGTTTGGCAAGAGTTTTGTGAAAATGCAAAAAATTAACATTTTTTATTCGGATATTGTCCGCGAAGCGGACACCACAACTGTTCACTGTTCACTGTTAACTGTTCACTATTCATTGGAGTAGTGAATAGTGAATAGTTGTGGTGTCGCCTGCGGCGAATTATCTGAATTGTATCAAAAACTCTTGCAATTTTGGGGAAAATATGTTATAATGCAAGAGCAGACCGGATCGGGTGGACGCGGGGGATATCCTCCGAGGAAAGTCCGGGCATCAAAGAGCGGGGTAACTGCTAACGGCAGCCGAGGGCGACCTCAGGGCAAGTGCAACAGAGAGATACCGCATCCCTTCGGGGATGTAAGGGTGGAAAGGCGAGGTAAGAGCTCACCGGGTACGCGGAGACGCGTATGCCATGTAAACCCTACCCGATGCAACGCCGATTGGTTCGGAGAGCAACGTGCCTGCTCGGCGCGCTCCGTTTAAGGCGGCTAAAGCTTATCGGCGACGATAAGCGCAGATAGATGTTCATCCAAGACAAAACCCGGCTTACAGATCCGATCTGCAATTTAAAGTATTTAAGGCTTCCGCGGCGAAAGTGTGGAAGCCTTAATGTTGTCTATATACTGTCTCCCGACTCTGTCTTACGGGCTGTCTTGAAGTCGGGGGACTTTTTTGTTATCTTGATGTCCGAAATGCCCTCTTTTGTGCAGACACGCAGGTCTATAAATCCCGGAGATATCTGCGGGTGGCGGAGAATACGGCGGTCACAGGGTCTGCAATTCCCGCGCACAGCCGCTATGTATGAGAACTTCTCATCTTCGTATGGCGCGTCGCCGCCTTTGAGCTGCTTGTGGAGCTTGGAACGCTCGGCGCGGGCAGTGAAGTGGCACCAGTCGTCCTTACCGAGCGGACAGCTTCCGGCGGCAGGGCAGGGAGCCGCTATCGAAGCGCCGAGACTTATAAGCTGCTCACGGGCGCTTATGATGCTGCGGTAGCCCGCGGGAGTGCCCGGCTCCGTTATCAGCAGCAGCTTGTCGGTATGCTCCCAGAGGCTCGTTATCACGCGCCCGCGGTCGGCTTCGGAAAGCTCGTTTAGCGCGTAGCAGAGCGTTATCAGGTCAAAGCTTCGGGACAGCTCGCCCTTTGTCATATCGAGGTCGTGCCAATGCGCTTCCGTGAGCTTTTCGCCGAGTTTGCGCATTTCCGGCTCGCGCTCGAAGCAGTGCAGCTCGGTGATATCCCCGATAAACCCGGATATCGCGGCGGCCGCGGCACCCGTTCCCGCGCCGATATCCGCGGCGGAGAACAGCTCCCCGGTGAAATGCTTCAGAGTATGCTCAAGCGCGGAGCTTATGGCCGCAAACGTGGCCGGCATTCGGGTCACGGCGTAAGCGGCAGCCTCGGCGGCCTTCGTGACTATCCGCGAGCCGTCGGCTTTTTCCGCCCGGTAGCGCTCGGAAATGCTATTTGCGGCGGCTTGCAGCTCCTTGTGCGCGAACCTCGCCGCATTCTCCTCCGCAGCTGCTCTTATCTCTGCCGGAAGCTGCATTGTTACAGCGCCTCAGCGAGCTCGCAGACAAGCCTTTCGGACTTTTCCCAGCCAAGACACGGGTCGGTTATCGACTTGCCGTAGATGCCCTCACCTATCTTCTGCGCGCCGTCCTCGATATAGCTCTCTATCATAAGTCCCTTTATGAAGTCGCCGAGCTGCTCGCTGTGGCGCTTGCTGTAAAGGACTTCCTTTGCTATGCGTATCTGCTCCTCGTACTGCTTGCCGGAATTTGCGTGGTTGCAGTCAACTATGACGGTGCGGTTGCGGACTTCCTTACCGATATACATTTCATATATCAGGTTCATATCCTCGTAGTGGTAGTTGGGTATGTTGTTGCCGTGTTTGTTGCTGTAGCCGCGCATTATCGCGTGAGCGTAGGGGTTCCCGGAGGAAACGACCTCCCAGCCGCGGTAAATGAACATATGAGGGTTCTGGGCGGCGGTTATCGCGTTGAGCATTACCGAGTAGTCACCGCCGGTGGGATTTTTCATTCCCACTGGTATATCCATACCGCTCGCTACAAGGCGGTGCTCCTGGTTTTCCACCGAGCGCGCTCCCACAGCGACGTATGAGAGTATATCCGACAGATAGCGGTAATTCTCGGGGTAGAGCATCTCGTCGGCGCAAACGAGCCCGGATTCCTCGATGACCTGTGTGTGCAGTCTGCGGACTGCGATGATACCGTCGAGCATATTCTCGCCCTTTGACGGGTCGGGCTGATGTACCATACCCTTGTAGCCCTCGCCGGTGGTACGGGGCTTTCCCGTGTAGATACGCGGGATCATGAATATCTTGTCCTTCACCTTTTCCTGCAGCTTCGCGAGCCTGCACGAATAATCGAGCACTGCGTCCTCGCGGTCGGCTGAGCAGGGCCCGATTATCAGCAGAAAGCGCTTGTCTTCGCCTCTGAATATCGCTTTGATCTGCTCGTCTCGTTCAGCCTTTACTTTCGCGACTTTTTCGGAGAGCGGGTACATCTCCTTTATCAGCTTCGGTATCGGCAGCTTTCTGTTGAATTCCATTCCCATGGGGTTGTCCTCCTGTTTCTTTTGTTCGATGTTTTACACAATTGTTTTCAACATCTGTGCGTGGCTCTTATCACTTTCGTGCAATAACAGTTTCAAGTGATAAATTGACGCGATATATTTTTACAGGTCGGAAAGCCGGCCTGTAATATACTTATTTTGCTTTCTTTGCGGCTTTTTTCGCAGAGGGCTTTTTGGCGGCGGCAGCAACTTTTGCTGTCTTTGCGGGAGCTGCTTTTTTGGCGCTTGCCGGAGCTTTTTTATCGTCCCGTCTTCTTTTTTCTCTTTCAAGTATCTTGCGGTTGCGGCCGGTATGCTCCTCGATCTTCTTGTCAAGGAAGCTGTCAAGTATGCCCAGAGCCTTCGTTATCACAACGTTGTCATCGCTGCTTATCTCCGAATGAAGGTCGGAGTTGAGAAGCTTCTGGAACGATCTGTGCGCCGCAAGAGCCTTTTCGCCTTTGTCTGTGAGCTTGACGCGCACAGAGCGTCCGTCATCTTCGGATGCCGTTTTAACGACCATTTCCTTATCGGTCAGCTTGTTTACGGCTACGGTCGCGGAAGGTCTTGTAATATCGAGTGCGGAGGCTATCGTGCTTATAGCGGGGCCTTTACCGTCTTTTGTGTAAGCGCTGATGCTTTCTATAAGATAAAGCTCGTTCACGGTAAGGTCTTCGCAGGCCTCCGACCCTTTTGTCGCTATCGACTCGAGCTTCATAGCGTCGCGATACAATCTGTAAAGTATTCCTCCGAGTTCTGCATCCTTTTTCATTCTATTATCCTCTTTGTTATTTAATGGCTGAAATATACATTGTGGAAATAATTCGGCTTTGGAAATTACACATTCCGTATAATTATTATATCATCCTGTCCTGTTTTTGTCAATACTTATTTTGACATTCACTATAAAAAAATTCACCATTTTTTGTATCTGTTTGTCACAATTTGCCCAATTCCGGTAATTCGTATATGCAAATGAGACAATAAAAAAAGCGTTTCCTTATTGAAAAATAACGGATAATGTGATATACTTGTAATTGGGATCACTATACCGTTGAATTTAAGGAGGCGCAGAAGATGAAGACAGTATTTACGGACGCGGACACGGTGACAACGGGAGACCTCAGTCTCGATATGTTTGAAAAATTCGGCGATGTTGAAAAATACGGCGTAACACCGCCGGATAAGGTAACGGAGCGAATAAAAGACGCCGACATCATAATGTGCAACAAAACACCGATCACAAAAGAAGTGATGAGCGCCTGTCCGAACCTCAGATACATCGGCGTACTCGCGACCGGCACCAACAACGTCGATCTCGGATACGCGAAGGAAAAAGGCATCACGGTAACGAATATCCCCGGCTATTCGACCGACGGCGTGGTACAGCTGACATTCTCGTTCATTCTCGAGCTGTGCGGCAATCTCTCGAAGTACCGCGATTCGGTGAACGCGGGAGACTGGATAAAAAGCCGAACCTTCTCGTATTTCCCATACCCGATGACCTGCATCGCCGGAAAGACTATAGGCATAGTCGGCTGCGGAACGATAGGCAGCCGCATAGCAAAAGTCGCGGACGCGTTCCGTATGCGCGTCCTCGTGCATTCCCGCACCGAGAAGCCGGGCTGTCCTTTCCCGTTCGTGGATATGGACACACTGCTGTGCGAGAGTGACATCGTAACGCTGCATTGTCCGCTCACCCCGGAAACCAAAGGTTTGATGAATGCCGAGGCGTTCGGGAAAATGAAGCGCGGCAGCATTCTTATAAACACCTCCCGAGGCCCCGTTGTTGACGAGAAAGCCCTGCGGGAAGCTCTCGACAACGGGAAGCTCGCCGGAGCCGGTCTCGATGTACTCGAAACGGAGCCTATGCGTGAGGACTGCCCGCTTTTCGGTGCCCCGAACTGCATCATCACCCCGCATATCGCTTGGGCTTCACAGGAATCGCGGGTGCGCCTGCTCGATATAGCCGCGCACAATCTGGCAGACTTTCTGAATAATAAAAAGACAAACGTGGTGAATTTATAATGGCAAAAGAAGCAAAGACGAACGCTATGCGTTTTCTCGAAAAGAACAAGATAGAATATACCGAAAAGGCCTACGAATGCGACGAGTTCATCGACGGCGTACACGTTGCGGAAAAGCTCGGACAGCCGCTCGATGAGACCTTCAAGACCCTTGTCGCGGTCGGGAAGACCAAGGCTTACTACTGCTTCCTTATCCCGGTCGATAAGGAGCTCGACCTGAAAAAAGCCGCCAAAAGCGTCGGTGAGAAGTCGGTGGAACTGCTGCACGTCAGGGACCTTACCGCAGTGACCGGGTATGTCCGCGGCGGCTGTACGCCGATCGGTATGAAAAAACAGTTCCCGACCGTGATACATTCCGCGGCGGAGGAACTGCCCGAATTCTACATAAGCGGCGGCCGTATCGGCTTGCAGATACATCTTTCCCCGAAAGCCCTCGCAGACGCGATACGCGGAAAGTTCTGCGACATTATCGCCGAATAATACCTATGCCCCCGATCGACGGGGGCATTTTTTATAATACCTTATATCCTTTGTTCTCGACAGCCGCGCGCATTTCTTCAAGGTGTGCAAGCTCGCTTCGCAGCCGCAGGACTGCGATACCTTTTTCGTGGCTCGGTGCGGCGCTTTCCACCTCGGGGAACTGCTCCAGCACCTTCTTTACGGTCGCCTCGCAGTGCGGACACATCATACCCTCGATACGCAGTGTGACCGTGCGTTCGGGGAGCTCGATATCAAGCTTCGTGTCGGCGGGGAGCGCGTCCTTTGCGGCTTTGTCGCGGTCATAACGATAAGGCTTGAACAGGTTCAGCCGAAGCGCGTTCATCACGACGCAGAAGCTTGAAAGCGACATCGCGGCCGCCCCGAACATCGGGTCGAGCTCCCAGCCGAATGCCGCGATATAAGCACCCGCCGCGAGCGGTATTCCTATAACGTTATAGAAGAACGCCCAGAAAAGGTTCTGCCTGATATTGCGGTAAACCGCGCGGCTTAGGCGTACTGCCGCCGCTGCGTCGGAGAGACTGCTTTTCATCAGCACAACATCCGCGGCGTCTATCGCGGCATCTGTTCCCGCACCTATCGCTATCCCTATATCCGCGCGGGTGAGAGCTGGAGCGTCGTTGATGCCGTCGCCGACCATAGCCGTCCTGCCGTACTTTTGCAGCTCGCGGATAACAGCGTCCTTGCCGTCGGGGAGCACCTCCGCGACCGTCTCGTCAATGCCCGCCTGAGCGCCTATCGCCTCCGCTGTGCGCTTGTTGTCACCTGTCAGCATTACCGTGCGCAGTCCCATAGCTTTCAGCTGCTTTATCGCCTCAGCGGAATCGGGGCGAATGCGGTCGGCTGCGGCTATTATGCCGAGCAGCTTTCCGTCGCTCGCGAAGAACAGCGGAGTCTTGCCGCTTTCGGCGAGCTGCTCCGCACGGGTAAGAGCTTCCGCGGGAATGTCGGCCTTCGCTCCGACGAGTTTTGCGTTGCCGCCGTAAAGCCGCTTGCCGTCAAGCTTTGCTGTGAGTCCGCTGCCCGAGAGTATTTTAAGCTCGCCGATCTCTTTCGGTGCGATACCCTTGCTTTCGGCATACCGGAGCACAGCCTTTGCGAGAGGGTGCTCGCTGAGATGCTCGAGCGAAGCGGCCGCCGTGAGAAGCTCGTCCTCGCTTGCGCCGAAGGTGATGATATCCGTGACCTCGGGAGTACCCGAGGTTATGGTGCCCGTTTTGTCGAGCGCTATTATCTGTAATTTACCGGTCTGTTCGAGCGACACGGCGGTTTTGAAGAGTATGCCGTTCTTTGCGCCGACTCCGCTCCCGACCATTATCGCGGTCGGTGTGGCAAGTCCCAGCGCGCACGGGCAGCTTATCACGAGCACGGATATAGCCCTTGCGAGCGCATACCCGACCGACTGCCCGACAATCAGCCATATCACGAGCGTTACCGCGGCAATACCGATGACCGCGGGAACGAACACCCCCGCGACCTTATCGGCCGTTTTTGCTATGGGCGCCTTTGTAGCGGCGGCTTCACTCACCATAGCGATGACTTTTGAAATGGCTGTATCTTCGCCGACCCGTACCGCTTCACAGCGCAGAGCGCCCGCCGTATTTATGGTGGCGGCCGAAACGCTGTCGCCCTCCGACTTGTCAACGGGAATGCTCTCGCCGGTAAGCGCCGATTCATCGACTGCGCTGTGTCCGCTTAGCACGCGCCCGTCAACGGGAATGCTCTCACCGGGGCGGACGATGAAGATGTCGCCGACCCGCACCTGCTCGGCGGGTATAACGGTCTCTTTTCCGCCGCGCTCCACATACGCGGTCCTCGGAGCGAGCTTCATCAGGCTTTTCAGCGCGTCGGTAGTTCTTCCCTTCGAGTAAGCTTCGAGAGTTTTGCCGACGGTTATGAGCGTTACGATCATCGCCGCCGACTCGAACCATAAGTTCATGGTGTCGCTCATTGCGCGTGAATGGTCTCCCGCCTGCACGGCCGCGGTGATATCAAAGAGGACGGCGGCGCTCCACAAGAACGATACGCCGGAGCCCATCGCTACCAGCGTGTCCATATTGGGAGCGCCGTGTATAGCTCCCTTGAAGCCGCTGACGAAAAAACGCTGATTTATGACCATAATGACACCGGCGATCAGCATCTCCGCAATGCCGAGAGCTGCGCAGTTCCCGGCAAGAAAAGGCGGAAGCGGCGCACCGAACATATTGTGCCCCATAGAAAGGTACATCAGCGGAACAAGCAGGATAAGCGACGCGATGAGCCGCTTCACAAGCAGGGGAGTGGCCTTGTCCGCAAGAACGTCATCGGACGAAGAAGCCTTCTCCGAGCCCTTCACCGACGCGCCGTACCCCGCGTTTTCAACGGCCTTTATTATATCCGCACTCGCAGCATTTCCCTCAACGCCCATTGTGTTGGTAAGCAGGCTCACCGCGCACGAAGTCACCCCCGGCACTGCCGACACCGCTTTCTCAACGCGCGCGCTGCACGCCGCACAGCTCATTCCCGTTACAGAGTATTGTTCCAACAGAGTACCTCCTCTACAGATAGTCGCTTACGCTTGAGACGATCGCTGACGCGATTGGGGAAGAAAAAACTTTTTTGTAAAAAAGTTTTTTCTCCCCCAAACCCCCTCTTTTTCAAAAAACTTATGGGCTCCTCTAAAAACCTATTGTCGTTCAGACGTGCCGACATAAAGTCGGCAGATTGTACAAATTTTTCGCAGGCATACTGTCGTATGTCAAGGAAAATTTGTGCAATATGACGGCTTTAGGGCGGTGCGAATGGGCGGCAAGAGGTTTTTAGAGGTGCCCTTATATTGGCTTCGCAGTTATATTTGATAGCTTTGTGCACGATTGTGATTTTTCAGCACAATTGTCAGAACAAAGCACAATTGTGCCGCGTTGTCA
>JAFTAG010000096.1 GCA_017458655.1 Ruminiclostridium sp.
CGTGCCGATGTGCAGCTATGCGTACATCACAAGCGGCAAAGCAGTCGAGCCGGAACGCCTTCAGGAATGCCTTAAGCTCGTCGAGAGCAAGGGCGGCGGCTCGCTGTCGGGAATGAGGGACGCTTATCAGGGCGCGCACGCGTGTATGCTCGCAGTCAGCGCCGACCCCGCAGCCACCATGGATTCCGATGCAATGATCTTTGAAAAGCTCAAGAAAGCATATACAGACTCCAAGTATATCGGTGTCGCGGCTTCTCTGCTCCCGAGGCTCGGCAAGGCGGATGAGCTCGACGAAAGGATCGCAAGGGGCAGGGTCATCTTTGACGCTCTGGCGAAAAAACACAAGATGAATACCGACTTCCACGATACGCTGATGACGAGTATCGTAGCTTACAGCGACAAGTCCGACGACGCGATAGCCGACGAGACCGAGAAGATATACACCGAGATCAAGCCCCTCACGAGCGGCGAGTATGCGCAGGACTGCGCCCTCATACTTACCTGCTCCGACAAGCTCGCCGATGAAAAGATCGCCCGCTTCAAAGAGCTTTACGAAGCACTCACAAAGGACAAGAAGAACAAGTATTCCAACGGTCCGGCAATTGTAACGCTCGCGGCCCTTTCGCTCTTTGACGATGACGCGGGAACGCTTGTAAGCGATATTATGGAGACTGCCGACCTGTTCGCGGAAAAGAAGCACTATAAAGGTCTGTTACCGTTATTCGGCAGGGACGAGCGTATGCTGCACGCCGCTATGCTTGTAATGGCGGACAATATGACCGACGACAAGTATGTTTGCTCCGTGGCGGCTATGTATCTGTCGGTATTCTATATGTATGAGTTGGAGCAGGGCATCTCCGCGGTTTCCGGAGTATTACCGCTCATGGTATGATAACGGCTCAAGCCCTTACCGATAATATGTTAATGACCGCATAAAGCGGTTAAAAAATTCTGAAAGGAAATAAAACTATGAACAGAAAACTCAAAAGAACATTAAGCGCAGTTCTCGCCTGCACGGTCATCTTAAGCTCGTCGCTTACGGCTCAGATCACCGCAGGCGCCGACACCGCGACAGCAGCGGTGACCGACAGTACGGCAGCAAAGTCCTACACGCTTACCAAAAAGAACATCAAGACCTATTTCTTTTCCGCGGCAAAAGAAAAAATGACCAAAACCCCGCTTTACTATGTCAACGGGAGCGATGTGCCTTACATGAAGGTCGAGGATTGGACAGAGCTGTATAAGACTATTGCTGTCGAAGCTTACGGGAATACGAGCTTTGATATCAATGTTAAGAAGGAAGGCGATGTGGTATATCTCGTGAGAGAAAACGGTTATTTCATGGGTATGGATCTTACACAGGACTTGTTCTACTTCTGGGATTATAACGCATTTGTCGATATACCCGGAAACGGTCTGATGGATGTTACGAGCGGCATTTTCAAGGGCGCTGACGGTTCCTCGAGATATGTAAAGGAGCTTTCCTCGACAAATCAGCGCTACGGCGATCAGATAACGATGGATCTCGGCGCGTACGGTATCGACCTTGTTAGGAAGGGAGATAATTATTACATACCGGTTCAGACGCTGTCCGATATATTTTTGGCATCTTCGTCGATACATATGCTTTATAACGGAAAAGTCCTTATAGTCGAGGCGGGAGGTGTAAATGCACTGTTTGGAGCAGCGGGAATGACCGAGCTTGGTACGATCTATTATGCCGACGGCGGTTCGGGCAAGGTAAGCAAGGCAATGGCGGAATACAGCTATAAGGAGCTTTGCTTTGCGCTCGATACTTTCTATGGCCTGAAGGATCAGCACAAGATCAAGGATTTTCAGACACTTATGAAGCAGACCGGTTATGAGTCGTATTTCCTCAGCACCAATCAGACAAGGACGGAAAAGCGTCTGTTTGATCTCATACGCAACAGTCTCGATGATCAGCACAGTACTTACCAGCTTCCCTCCTATGCTGCTGACATGACTTCTGTTGCACAGTATGGACGTAAAAAAGGCGAAAGCCGAGCGAGCGCTGCGCTGCATGAAAGACAGACGGAGCTTATGACCGCGAGAGCGCAGTTCAATCCCGACGGCGTTCCCGGATATCAGGAGATCGGAGATACCGCTTTCATCACCTTTGACAACTTTACCATCGATATGACAAAGGATTACTACACGACAGCGCCCACAGCGGAGGATACAGATACTATAGGCATAATAGCCTATTCCGTTCAGCAGATACTCAGAAAAGACAGCCCCATAAAGAATGTGGTGCTGGATCTTTCCTGCAATACCGGAGGTGCGGTCCCCACGGCGATATATACGCTCGGAGCATTCCTCGGCAAGGCTTCTGTAAGCCTTGAGGATCCCAACACCGGCGCGCTCATTACACACGATTATAAGGTAGATACCAATTTTGACGGAAAGTTCAATTCAAAGGATACACTCGCCGGAAAAGGACTTAACCTTTACTGTCTCGCTTCAAGCGTCAGCTTCTCCTGCGGAAACCTCGTTCCCTGCGCCTTCAAGAACAGCGGCAAGGTAACACTTCTCGGCGAGACTACCGGCGGCGGTACTTGCACGGTAATGCCGCTTACGACCGCGTCCGGCTCGATATTCAACATTTCAAGCTCCATACGCCTGAGCTTCCTCAAAAACGGCTCGTTCTATGACATCGACCGCGGTGCCGACCCCGATATTCCGATCACCAAGACCGAGCATTACTATGACAGAAAGGCTCTCTCGGAGTATATAAACGGTCTGTTCTGATGCTGCATATCACCCACACTTACCGAAGAGGCATCTCCGGTAAGTGTGGGTCGATAAATCGCAGAATACAGCGTTTATGCCGCGAAAGCGTCTTGACATGAGTTTCAAATGTGATAGGCTGTGTAGCTGGCAGATAGCCCCTGAAGGGACTACTGCGGCAGCAGCCCTTTAGGGGTGTCTCCCCGGTTAGCGGGGAGGTGGCGCTTGGCGCCAGAGGGGCTGACCGACAGACCCTGCCGGTGCTGCCCGACTATCACACTTGAATCGAGGCTCGTGTCAGGATGACCGTGGAATAAATGCGGTCATACTCGTACAAATACCCATTTTCATACCCACACCTATCGGATAAGAGCCTTACCGAATAAAATAAAATTTTTTGAAAAAAACATTATCCCTTTTCCGGTTTTCTGCAACTTAATATATGGAAGCCAAAAAACGGTTACTATCGCCGGGAAGCCGGCGGTAAAAAAAAATCAGATTACCCACACGGGCGGAAAGGAGTTTTCGTATGAAAACAGCCGAAGATTTTTACAAGGAGATCGTGGGCTCTCCGGAGCTTCAAAGCGAGCTCAAGGCCGCTTCCGACGAAATGCTCGGTGCATTTCTCAAAAAGCACGGGTGTGAAGCTGACGTTAAGGATTTTACCGAGTTCGTAAGGTCGCAGTGCGAGGGAGAAATTGAGGACGATGAAGCAGCTACGGCAGCGGGAGGTATTTATTACCGACCAAAGTCGAAGGATTATATAGTACCGCATGAGGTCGTTTGATCCATGCGGGATAATCCAAGCAATTTATAAAGCACATAAGAAATTGCGGAAAGGACATTTATTATGAAAACAATTGAAGAATTCATCAAGGAGATCGAAGGTTCGGCGGAGCTTCAGGCAGCGCTGAAAGCGATCAAGGACAAGGACGCTCTCGAGGCTTTCCTTAAGAAGAACGATGTTGACGGAACGGTTGAGGATTTCATTAAGGCAGTAGAGGCAAAGGCAGAAGCCGAGGGCGAGCTTTCCGATGACGCTGTGGAAGCTGTGGCAGGTGGGAGCCTCTGGGACTGGCTTAAGGCGATCTGGTGCTAATAAGATGAAGAAAAAGTGCCGTCACTTTCGGGTGACGCAGGAACGGAATACGCCGCCAAAAGGCGGTTGTAAATACATAACGCCTACGGGCAGAAAGGAGTTTTCACGATGAAAACAATCGAAGCATTCATCAAGGAGATCGAAGGTTCGGCAGCATTACAGGACGAACTCAAAGCGATCA
>JAFTAG010000097.1 GCA_017458655.1 Ruminiclostridium sp.
TGCTTCCCGACTATCTCTTCTTCTTTTGCGGCAACGAGCAGGTTCTGCGTATCTATCTTTTCCTGCGTGGTGACAAGCTTGCTCCAGTAGTCGTCCTGCACTTCCTTGTTGTTCTCGATATCCGCGCCTGCCGCGGCGATCTTCGCGTCGAGGTCGTTCAGCTTGTTGTCCAGATCCTTTATTTTCTGCTCGTAGTCCGCCTGCGAGTCCGCATAAGTCCGCACCGGCTCTAAAGGCGGCTGCCCCGCCACAGCCAGCACCCCGCATAAGAGCACCGCCGCAGCTGTATGTAGTAGATGTTTCTTCTTCATAAGAACTCCTTATATGAGAGGTCGCTTCGCTCGAGAGAAGTGTCTCGCCTTTGGGCGAGCCACACGAGGGCAGGGCTTTGCCCTCCCCTCGAGCTCCCGACCCAGTTCCTTTGTACGACAAAGGAACCGAAAGCGTAGAGTTATTGCTGAAAAGTCACTTCTCCGAATAAGCACATCTGCTTAATAGGAACAGATACTCTCAAATTTAGCTGCGAAGCCAGCAAAGTTTTTTGGAAAGAGAGGGGGCTTGGGGGAGAGGAGAACCTTTTGTTCACAAAAGGTTTCCTCTTCCCCAAAAGCGCGTCAGCGCTTCTCTCGAGCGTAAGCGACTTCTGTGCCTTACACTTTGACGTACTTGCCTGTGCTGATGATCGTGCCTACGGCGCCGAGGAGGGCACCGAGGACGCAGTTGGCGGCGAGGACGTACCAAGTGACGGTATCGAACGGAATGATATCGACGAGGCCGAAAATGCGCCAGATAGTGATATCATCGCGGAAAAGCTGCACGATAGCTTCATAGGTTATCTTTGTGACCAGCCACGATGCCGCGCCCGCAAGAACGCCGATGAACATACCCTCTATAAAGAACGGTATCTTTACAAAGGCGTTTGTCGCGCCGACGACCTTCATAATGTTTATCTCCTGCTTTCGCGCATAAACGCTGCTGCGTATCGCGTTGTAAATGATGATAATGCTCGTCGCGATCATTACCACGAGTATCGCGCCCGCGATCACCGCAAGCGTCGAGCGTATATCAACAAGCGCCGAAGCAAAATCGAGCGGCGCGGTGACCTTCTCTACACCCTCTATGGTGGTGAATTCGTCCGCAGTCTCGCTTATTATCGAGATGTCCTTTACCGTCACCCTGAAGGTGTGCGGCATAGGGTTCCTCGGAAGATATTCGTACAGCTCCGCCATATCGGTGTGTTTGGCCTTTTCGTCCTCGAACGCCTCTTCCTTTGAATAGAATATCACATTCAGATAGTTCGGATTGTTCTTTATCGCGTCGGTTATATGATTGAGTGTCTTCTGGTCGAGATCGCCGTTGACATATACAAGTATCTCGTTTTTTTCCTCGATATTCGACATAACGATGCCGATATCCATTGCGACAAGCACCGAGAGGCCTATGAGCAGCAGGCTCACGAGCAGCACAAAGAAGCTTGCCACGGACATCATCGCATTCTTGAAGACCGAGCCTATCCCGCGTCTCACGAGATAGTTGAAGTTGCTCATTCTCATTTAAAGCTTATTCTCCTTCTATATACCCGTCAAAGGCAATACTGCCCTCTTTGAGGTTTATTATCCTGCCGCCGAAATACTTAACAAGATCGTGGTTGTGCGTTACCATAATGACCGTGGTGCCGCATTCGTTGATGTCCTGCAGCAGCTCCACTATCTCATAGGACAGCTTGGGGTCGATGTTTCCGGTCGGCTCGTCCGCAATGATTATCTTCGGGTCGCAGGCGAACGCCCTTGCAATAGCGACACGCTGCTGCTCACCGCCCGAGAGCTGCCCCGGATACGCCTTGGCCTTGTCGTTGAGCTTGACAAGGTTCAGCACATACGGAACGCGCTGGCGGATATACTTCTTGGATTTGTCGATAACGCGCAGCACGAACGCCACATTCTCATATACCGTGAGCGTGGGTATCAGGCGGAAATCCTGGAATATCATACCGAGCGACCGTCTGAACTGCGGCAGCTTGCGGTTTCTCAGCTTTTTCAGATTGTAGCCGTTGACGAACACACGCCCGCTCGACGGCTGTATCTCACGGGTGAGCAGCTTCAAGAGCGTGCTCTTGCCCGCGCCGCTGTCGCCGACGATGAACACGAATTCGCCGTCGTTCACGCGGATATTTATGTCGTTGAGCGCGTCGGGCTGCCTTTTCGGGCCGTCCGTGTAGTGTACATCTACATTCTTTAATTCTACCATTTATATCTACCTCGGATATAGCTTATCTGTCTTATACCGCCTTCGGCGGGAAATAATATTGTATCTGTCTCCCCCGCCTCCGGCGGGGGAGACAGATACAAACTAAAAAACAACACCCGAGGCGAAGTGCAGTGCTTCGCCCCGTAAAATGTCAAAAAATATTGGGTCCAGCGTCACGCTGGCGCAGGTCAAGGGGCGCGTAGCCCCTTGTGCCGTCTGCAAAGACAGCGCGTCAGCGCCGCTGCACTGCACTTTAGAACTTTACAGGGTCGGCGGAGAGGTACTTCTTGACCATAAGGGCTATCTTGAAGATGATAGCGTGGTCGAACTCCCTGAGGTCGAGGCCGGTGAGCTTCTTTATCTTGTCGAGTCTGTAAACGAGGGTATTTCTGTGTACGAACAGCTTTCTCGAGGTCTCGGAGACGTTGAGGTTGTTCTCGAAGAAGCGCTGTATCGTGAACAGTGTCTCGTGGTCGAGCGACTCTATCGAGCCCTTCTTGAAGACTTCCTTGAGGAAAGTCTCACAGAGCGTTGTGGGCAGGTGATAGATAAGGCGGGCAATGCCGAGGTTGTCATAGCTTACTATGTTCTTTTCGGTATCGAACACCTTGCCGACTTCAATAGCTATCTGAGCCTCCTTGAA
>JAFTAG010000098.1 GCA_017458655.1 Ruminiclostridium sp.
ATATCGTTGTCTATCGTTCCGGGAAGTCCGACGCAGGGTATCCCCTCTGCGGAAAGATCGGCGGCACCTCTGAACGAACCGTCGCCGCCTATTACGACGATACCGTCTATGCCGTTTTCGATGCAGGTCTGCTTTGCCTTGAGCACACCCGCTTTCTCCTTGAATTCGAGGCATCTTGCCGTATAAAGCATAGTACCGCCTCTCTGTATGATATCCGAAACGCTTGTTGCGTCAAGGGGTCTGATATCGCCGTTGATAAGTCCGTTATAACCGCGGTAGATACCCACGACTTCCATATTCTTCTGTAATGCAGCTCTTACCACCGCTCTTACGGCAGCATTCATTCCCGGCGCATCTCCGCCGCTTGTGAGAACTCCGATCTTTTTCATCTTCCCGTTTCCTCCGTATTATACATTGAATGGCGGGCTGCGAATACCCGCATACTCTATTAATTTTACATTATTAAAAGAAAAACGTCAAGTAATTTTTAGCCGAAAACGTATTTTTTCGGAATATTATGTCTTTTTCAACAAATTTCATATTTATTTCCCGGACTTTTTATATCATTTTATCAAAAAGGCTGTTTGTTTCAACAAAATTAAAAAAATTTAAAAAAGTCATTGAAAAATCCGTCGGGATATAGTATAATATATAATGTATGCAAATACGCCCGCGTGTGTGCCGTATGACCTGTATCCGCACATCGCGGTCATCAATCGGAAAGGAATCAACATCTATGCCACAGGAGTTTTCGGTCTCACTGGACAAAATAATTCGGGAGAATGAGCTTGAAATGCTCTACTGCCCCTCAAAGCCCGAGGATATAAAGGTCACGAGCAACGACGTCAACCGTCCCGGCCTGCAGCTCGGCGGATTTTATGAATATTTCGACAATAAGCGCATACAGATACTCGGGAAGAGCGAGTATGCCTTTATGGAGCACCGCACCGAGGATGAAAGACGCGGCGCGTTCGAGACGCTCTTCTCACAGAAGCCGCCCGCCGTGGTGGTGGCGAGAGGTCAGGAGCTTTTCCCGGAGATAATCCCCCTCGGTGAAAAATATGAGGTTTCCGTATTGCGGAGCCATGACAGCACCTCTGCATTCATGGCGCGTCTTATCGCGTTTCTCAACCTTAACCTCGCCCCGCGTATCACCCGCCACGGCGTTCTTATCGAGATATACGGCGAAGGCGTGCTTATCCTCGGCGACAGCGGCGTCGGCAAGAGCGAGACCGCTATCGAGCTTGTAAAGCGCGGCCACAGACTTGTCGCTGATGACGCGGTCGAGATACGCAAGACATCGAACATCACGCTCGTCGGGAGCTCCCCCGACAACATACGCCACTTCCTCGAGCTCCGCGGCATCGGTATCATCAATGTCCGTCAGCTCTACGGTATCGGCTCCGTAAAAGTCACCGAGAAGATAGATATGGTGGTCGAGATAGAGCCGTGGAACCCCGAAAAGGTATATGACCGTATGGGTATGGATAACCACTATATGTCCATTCTCGGCGTTAAGGTGCCGTATCTCACCATTCCCGTAAAGCCCGGCCGTAACCTCGCAGTTATCCTTGAAGTAGCGGCTATGAACAACCGCCAGAAGAAAATGGGCTACAACGCGGCTCAGGATCTTCTCGACAACCTCGGACTCAGTATGGAAGGCGCGGACACCGTGACCAAATACGATGTCTGATACATAGGTGACACAGTGGAAAGCATAAGATTTATCGCGGATATGCACACGCATACCGTCGCATCTACTCACGCGTACAGCACGATAACGGAAAACGCGCAGTGGGCGTCCGAGCACGGCATAAAATACCTCGGTATGACCGACCACGGCATTAAAATGCAGGACGCGCCCGATACATGGCATTTCGAGAACCTTAAAATAATACCCGACTTTCTTAAAGGCGTGCGTGTATTCAAGGGTATCGAAGCGAATATACTCGATACAAACGGAACACTCGATATTCCCGAAAATGTTAAGGACATCTATTACGACATTCTCGAATGGGTGAATGTGTCGTTCCATATCCAGACATTCACCCCGACAACAAAAGAGGAGCATACACAGGCGCTCATAAACGTGCTCAAAAACCCGTATGTCGATGTGATAAGCCACCCCGAGTCCCCGAAATTCGACATCGACTTCAACGAGGCCGCAAAGGCGTGCGCAGAAGCGGGAAGACTTATCGAGCTGAACGAATGCCGCCTCGGACGCGGGGAGATATACCGCGAGCGCGCAAAAAAGCTGCTCGGGAGCTGTGTCAGATACGGCACGAGCATCATCGTAGGCTCCGACGCGCATTTCTACACGCATATCGGCAGCTTCGACAACGCGGTGAAGCTCCTGCACGACATAGGCTTCCCGCAGGAGCTTATCATCAACGCGGACGAAGACAGATTTTTAAACTACATCAAAACGAGAAACGAAAGGATAAAGCACAATGTATAACATAGGAATAGACCTCGGAGGCACAAACATCAAAGTCGGCGTGGTCGATGACAGCTACAATATCATCGGGAGATCCAACATCAAGACCGATCTCCCCCGCCCCGGCGAGGAGATAGCGGAAAGCATAGTCGAGGGCGTTCACCTCGCCTGCAAGGAAGCCGGCATCGGCGTTAAAGACGTCAACAGCATCGGCATAGGCACTCCCGGCGTCGCAAACAGAGATACCGGCATCGTGCTCCATTCCAACAACCTGGGCTTTAATAACTTCCCGCTCGGTAAGATACTCGGAGAAAAGCTCGGCACCCACGTTTATGTCGAGAATGACGCAAACGCGGCCGCGTTCGGAGAAGTCGTCAACGGCGCGGGCAAGGGCTACAAAAACGTCGTTGTCATTACCCTCGGAACGGGCGTCGGCGGCGGTATAATCATCGACGGGAAGATATACACCGGCTTCAACTTCTGCGGAGGCGAGGTAGGTCATACCGTTATCGTATATAACGGCAGACAGTGCTCCTGCGGGAGAAAGGGCTGCTTCGAGGCGTATTCCTCCGCGACCGCCCTTATCAACTTCACCAGAGAGGCCATGCAGAACGACAAAGAAACAAAGATGTGGGAGATAGCGGGCGGCAGCCTCAACAACGTTGACGGGAAGACAGCCTTCGACGGCTTCCGCGCAGGCGACAAAAAAGCTATCGAAGTCGTGAACGACTACATCGGCTTCCTCGGCTGCGGACTTACCAATATGGTGAACATCTTCCAGCCCGAGATACTGCTTATAGGCGGCGGTATCTGCAAGGAAGGCACAAACCTCACCGACCCGCTGCTCAAATACATCTCGGAAGAATGCTACTGCATCGACCCGAACAGCTCCACAAAGCTCGGTATCTGCAAGCTCGGCAACGATGCGGGAATAATCGGCGCCGCTTCGCTATATACATTATAAAAGAAATTCGTTGACCGCGGAGGTATAAGCGTGAGCTACGATACTATAGCGAGGATCGCCGAAAAGCATAACGCCCGGATATTGTTCGATGAGAGCATTGCACGATACACCTCGTTCAACATTGGCGGCAGCTGCGATGCCGTAGTTATGCCCAACAGCGCGGACTGCATAAGGGAGCTTGTTTCGGAATGCAGAGCCGAGGATATAAAATACTATGTTTTCGGGAAATGCACAAACGTTCTTATCTCCGATAACGGGCTGCGGGGCGTCGTTATACTGATAGGCGGGGACTGTTCGGATATCCGCCGCGAGGGTGACTGCCTTATCTGCGACGCGGGAGCTTCACTTTCAAAGATATGCACAGCCGCGAAAACTGCCTCTTTAAGCGGGCTCGAGTTCGCCTACGGTATCCCCGGGAGCGCGGGCGGTGCGCTTTATATGAACGCCGGAGCCTTCGGCGGCGAGATGAAGGACGTCGTGAAATACTGCGACTATCTCGACAGCGACGGTACCGTGAAGCGTATGGATAACGCTGATATGCAGCTTTCCTACCGCCACAGCGCATTTACCGGCACCGATAAAATAATACTCTCGGTGTGCTTTGAACTGCACCCGGGCGACAGTAACGAAATATCGGAAAAAATGAACGGGATAATGTGCAAGCGCCGCGAGAAGCAGCCCCTCGAGTACCCGAGCGCGGGCAGCACCTTCAAGCGCCCCGAGGGTCACTTCGCCGCAAAGCTCATCGAGGACAGCGGGCTCAAGGGCTACACCGTAGGCGGCGCGCAGGTCAGCGAAAAGCACAGCGGGTTCGTAATAAACCGCGGCGGAGCTTCCGCGGAGGATATAAAGAAGATCGTAAACGATATAAAAGACAAGGTCTATAAGGATTCGGGCGTTATGCTCGAATGCGAGATGCTGATTGTGGAATGAACGAAAAGATCATAAACAAAATGGAATTCATCATCGTTACGGGAGTTTCCGGGTCGGGAAAATCCAGCGCCGCAAAGGTACTCGAGGACATCGGATATTTCTGTATCGACAATCTCCCGCCGCAGCTGATGCCGAAATTTGCGGAGCTGTGCGGCGAAAATACCAATATCGACAAGGTCGCCTTCGGCGTGGATATACGCGGGGGCGAGCTTTTCCTGCAATTCTGGGAGAACGTGCAGGCTATGCGGAATGCCGGAATGAACGTGAAGATATTGTTCATCTACGCCGATAAGGACGTTATCCGCCGCAGATACAAGGAAACGCGCCGCAAGCACCCGCTCTACGACATAGCGGACGGCGACCTCGACAAAGCTATCGACGAGGAATTCGAGATACTTATGCCTATACGCGAGAAAGCCGACTACTATATCGACTCGAGCCTTACCACCACCGCAAAATTCAAGGAGAATATGCTGAAACTCTTCCTCGAGAATATCTCCGAGAGTATGGTGATAACCTGCCTGTCCTTCGGCTTCAAATACGGCGTTCCTGACGAAGCCGACCTCGTGTTCGATGTGCGGTTCCTGCCGAACCCGTTCTATGTTCCCGAGCTCAAATACAAGACCGGCGAGGATAAGGAAGTCCGTGACTATGTTATGGATTCCGATATCTCGGTGCAGTTCAGACAGAAGCTTTTCGATATGATGGAATTCCTTGTACCGCAGTATATCGCCGAGGGCAAGAGCCAGCTCGTCATTGCGTTCGGCTGTACGGGCGGTAAGCACAGGAGCGTATCGTTCGCGGAATTCACCAACGAGTTCCTGCAAAGCAAGGGGTATGTCGTTCACGCCCTGCACAGAGATGCGCAGAAATAATGAACAGTGAACAGTGAACAGTGAATAGTTGTGGAGCGGCTTCGCCGCGATCTGAAACGCGCAGTGACATTGTGCTTGCCGCGAATTACTGCCCGCGTTTTTTGATTTATGGGCTCCTCTAAAAACCTATTGTCGTTCAGGCGTGCCGACATAAAGTCGGCAGATTGTACAAATTTTTCGCAGGCATACTGTCGTATGTCAAGGAAAATCTGTGCAATATGACGGCTTTAGGGCGGTACGAATGGGC
>JAFTAG010000099.1 GCA_017458655.1 Ruminiclostridium sp.
AACATTTCGAATAAAACTGTGGCTTTACACTCCTTATAGTAGTCAAGCTACAGAACAAAATCAAAAGTCCACAGCACCTAATCTATTATACCATAAATTTGGAAAGGAGAGTATGATTTAGGCTTAACTATATCATACAAGAAACGAAATGAAGATGAAGAGAACGACAGCGGTACTTGCGGCACTCGCCGTTATAATATGCGCGTCCTCGTGCGGCGGGAACGCTCTTGCGCAGACAACGGCCGCTCCCGACACGACAGCGGCGCAGGCGGAAACTACGGCCGCACCCGAAACGACGACAGCGCAGACAACAACAGCAGCGGAGCGCGTTATCCCCGAGGACAGCGAATACACCATCGAAAACGGCATAACAGACAGAATGAAGGCGCTTACTCATCTTGTCGAGGGCAACAAGGCGCGTCTTGCAAAAGCCTTCAAAAAGGCACAGGCGGGCGAACCGCTCACCGTGGCGTATCTCGGCGGCTCGATAACGCAGGGCTCCTCGGCGGCAAGCCCCGATACGGCTTACGCGGGGCTGACTACCGACTGGTTTAAAAAGACCTTCCCCAATTCCGAGATAACTGGTGTCAATGCGGGTATCGGCGCGACCGGTTCGTATATCGGCGTTTACAGGGCAGACCGTGACGTGCTGAGCAAGAGCCCCGATATCGTGTTCATCGACTTTTCCGTCAACGATACCACCGAGCACACCGAGCGCAACATAGCGTCCTACGACGGCTTAATAAGAAAGCTCTGGTACTCCGACAGCAAGCCAGCCGTTATCACCATAGCAATGACAATGGAGGACGGGACGAGCTTTCAGAAATATCATGAAGAAGTCTGCCGCGCGTATGATATCCCTATGATATCCTACCACGACGCCATTCTTGACACCATAAATAACGGCCACATCAAATGGACGGACATTTCCGACGACAACATACACCCGAACGCGGTCGGGCACGTCGTGCTCACCGAGATGATTACCGCGTGGCTGCAGGAGGCGCTCGACAGCATCGACAGCATCGACACCTCCGCGGAGAGCGACCTTTCGGCCGTTTACACGAGCGACAAGTATTCCACAGCGTATATGATACTTCCGGGAGACGAGCGTAACACCGACAATACCGGCTGGGAAGTAAAGACCGACGACATTTTCGGGAATTTCGGCGGCTACTGGAAGCTGCTGTCCCGCGACGGCACATTTGAGGGCGCGGAGCCGCTCACATTCGATATCGAAGCGAAGTCAATAGGCGTCTTCTACGGGAAAATGACCTCGAACGGCGGTACCTTTGACGTCATTGTTGACGGTGACCTCGTTAAGACCATAAGCAGCGATTTTCACGGAGGCTGGGGAAACTACGTCGAAGCCGAGGAGATCATCGACTTTGACGAATGCGGGAGCCATACCGTCGAGATAGTTCCGCACACCGGAGAGAAGGCGGTAATTATGATCTCAGCGCTTGCTCTTACAAAATAACATTTTACTTTCCACTTGTGCATAAAACGCAGCTGTTCATAATTTAATCCAAAGCGCACAAAGCTTGCGATGCTGCAGAAAGCACATACTGCTCGCAATTGTTCATAAAGGTTTAAACGATGCACAAACTGGTAAATCCAATTGCGAAAGCGATTAAAGTTTTTTGAAAAGATGGGGGCATGGGGAAGGAAAACTTTCTTACAAGAAAGTTTTCCTTTCCCCATGTGGCTCGCCCAAAGGCGAGACACGTTTCTCGAGCGTAAGCGGCTTTCTGTGTTCTCTGTGCTCTCTGTGCTCTCTCGAGCGTGAGCGGCCTCTTGACAGGCTCTGCAAATTGTGATACAATATTTTCTGAAAGGTAGGGTCTGACTATGAATGTGATGTTTCTGAAACAACGTATAAAAGAAGGCGGGCTTGACGAAAAGTTTACTGAGCTGTACGGGGCGGAGAGCCTTGAAAAGCAGAGAAAGCGCTATATGGACGCCTGCGACAGGTTTGAGACATATTTTCCCGAGCACCACAACGTATGGCTGTTTTCCGCGCCGGGAAGGACGGAGATATGCGGTAATCATACCGACCACCAGCACGGCTGTGTGCTTGCGGCGGCGGTTGACCTTGATATCATCGGCATAGCGGCGTTTCAGGAAGAAAACGTCATTCGGGTACGCTCGGCGGGTCATGAGCTTTGCGTTGTGGATATCGGCAGCCTTGAACCGCACCCCAACGAGAAGGAGACCTCGGAAGCGCTGATAAGGGGCGTTGCCGCGGGATTTAAACAGCGCGGACTTAAGATAGGCGGGTTCGACACTTATATGACCTCCGATGTGCTGAGCGGCAGCGGACTTTCTTCCTCGGCCGCGTTCGAGGTGTTCATCGGTACCGTGCTGGACAAGCATTACAACGACGGCAAGGCGGGCGCTATCGAGATAGCCAAAATGGGTCAGACCGCGGAAAATGTGTATTTCGGTAAAAAGAGCGGGCTTATGGATCAGACCGTATGCTCCGTCGGAAGCGCCGTTTTTATGGACTTTGAAGATACGACAAACCCGAAAGTCACGGCGGCCAAATGCGACCTCGAGGCCAACGGCTATGTGCTGTTCATCACCGATACAAAGGGCAGCCACGCCGACCTTTCCGACGACTATTCGGCAGTTCCCTCCGAAATGTTCTCCGTCGCGAGGCGGCTCGGGAAGTCTCATCTGCGTTCCGCGGACGAAAATGAGTTCTACGCAAGGCTCCCCGAGCTGCGCCGTGAATGCGGAGACCGTTCCGTGCTGAGAGCTGCGCATTTCTTCGCGGAGAACCGCCGCGCGGGAGAGGCCGCAAAGGCTATCGAGGCGAACGATATCGACACCTTCCTCGGTATAATTCGTGAGTCCGGGAATTCCTCCGCGCGGCTCTTACAGAACCTCTACGCCTGCAAAAATCCGCAGGAGCAGGGCATTCCCGTGGCTCTTATGATGAGCGAGCGCATACTCGAGGGCAAGGGTGCCGCGAGAGTTCACGGCGGCGGCTTTGCGGGGACGATACAAGCGTTCGTCCCGAAAGACCTCGCAGAGAAATATCGCCGCGGTATGGACGACATCTTCGGCGCGGGAAGCTGCAAACGGCTTCGTATCCGCAACTGCGGCGGTATCGAGATAATTGCGCCGTGACGGTACTATAATAGTGTAAAGCATCGGGCTTTTGTCCCGGTGCTTTTTGCTTTGTGAAAAGAATGTGATAATTTCCCGAAAACTACCAAACTTAAGAAAATTTAAGGTTGACTTTAGGTTTGAGCGGTATAATCGGGTCAGAACAAAGGAAATACCGACAGAACGGAGTGATCTTATGGCAACCTATGTTATGAAAAGATATGAAATGAAGTACCTGCTCAACGCGCAGCAGACGGCATTCCTCAAAGAAAGGCTCGCGGGGCACATGGAGAAAGACAAGTACGGTATGACGTCGATAGCGTCGCTTTACTACGATACTCCCGGGTCAAAGCTCATAAGGGCGAGCATCGAAAAGCCGGAGTTCAAGGAAAAGATAAGGCTGCGCTCATACGGTCTGGCGACCGACGAGTCACCGGTGTATCTGGAGCTCAAGCGCAAGGCCTACGGTATCGTGTATAAGCGCAGGGTGAAGTCGAACATACCCGATGTGGAGAGCTTTCTCGCGGGCGATGACGATATACTGGCGGACGGACAGATAAGCCGCGAGATAACGGCGTTCCGCGATTTCTACAAGACGCTGGTGCCCGCGTGCCTGATAATCTACGACAGAACGGCGTATCTGGAGCCCGACGGCGACCTTCGTCTCACGATCGACCACCGTCCGCGCTACCGTATGGACGACCTTTCGCTCAAATCCTCGATGAATGGCATACCGCTGCTCGACAACGGCTGGACGATACTCGAGATAAAGGTGCAGGACGCTATGCCGCTCTGGCTCACGGAGATACTCTCGGAGGGCAGGATATACAAGTGCAGCTTCTCGAAATACGGTGAAGCTTACCGCAGACAGGTGCTCGGCAGCAGGACGGCTCTCACGCAGAGACCGCTCCTCGGGAAGACAGCCTGACCGCAGGTGTTTTATAAAAAGAAAGGAGAATAATTATGTTTGATACTATCTATTCCGCTACGGTAACTACCTCGCAGTTCCTCATAATGGCTGCGTCGGCCCTCGTTTCGGGCTTCATATACGCTTGGATAATGAGCTTTCGCGTAAATTCCGCAAAGAGATTTTTCATAGTCCTGACGCTCATACCGTTCGTTGTTGCGGCGATAATAACCTTTGTCGCGGGCAATATCGGCACGGGTGTAGCGATAGGCGGCGCGTTCGCTCTGATACGCTTCAGAAGCGCACAGGGCAGCGCGGAGGAGATAGCGGCGATACTTATAGCAATGGGCGCGGGCATAGCCTTCGGTCTCGGCTACATAGCCTACGGTGTACTGATACTTATCTGTCTGGCGCTGCTGTTCATTCTGCTGAGCAGTGTGTCGGTATTTGACCGCAAGACGGTCTCCGGCGACAAGCTGCTTCGTATCACGATACCGGAAGACCTCGAATACAGCGGGACATTTGACGACATCTTCGCGCGCTACCTCAAAAAAGCCGAGAGCGTCGGCGTCAAGACTACAGGTATGGGAAGTATGTTCAAGCTCTCTTACAAGATCTGTATGAACGACCCCGCCGAGGAAAAGCAGTTCATCGACGACCTTCGCACCAGAAACGGCAACCTCGAGATCGCCGTCCTGCCTTATTCCGAACAGCCTAACCAGCTGTGATGAACGGAAATGTCACGCCGGCTCTGTAAATTGCAGGGTCGGCTTTCCGTTTTGCCCGGGAGTTGACAAAACTGCCGATCTGTGCTATCATATCATTATACAAGCACAACAATTGGCAGATTTTTAGTTAACAGTTAACAGTTAACAGTTAACAGTTGTGGTGTCCGCTGCGCGGACGTATCTGAATTGTGACAAAGAGAAGAGACCGGTGCATCTTTAAACGACCTTTCAAATCTCGTCACGATTTAAATTTGTCCGCGCAGCGGACACCAAACCTGTACACTGTTAACTGTTAACCGAAATATCTTTGCCTGCTGTTGTGATACAGCGAAAATCATTATTACAACCGAAAGGAAACAAATGAAAATGAAAAAGTTTATCGCATCGGCGCTCGCGGTATCGCTTGCCGCAGTGTCGCTGTCCGCGGCCGTTTTTGCCGAGGACGGGGTCATCAATGATGAAGAATTCATTGCGGAGAGTGAGCTGTTCGAGATAGGAGCGGAAGAGCCCGGATTCTTCAAGCCGGAAAACGCCGCGGGGGCGGTACTGCACATAGAACTGAAAGAGCAGCTCGACAGCAGTATGACGCTTAATTTGAAATTTTATTTCGGAGAGAAGGAATACGACCTGCTCTACATACTTATGATGCCGGAGCAGATAATGGATCTGCCGCTTTCCGATATCGTCACCGCGCTTATCGAACGCTATCCGGACGAGACCCTGCCGTTTGACGAGCTCACGTCGGTGGAGCTGGAGGACATAGGCTATATCGACAGCGTATGGGTAGAGGAGGCTCCGTCCGCCGGCGGCGACACCGAAGGAAAGGATTTTTTGTTGCTCATGGGCGATCTGTCGGCACTTGACGGTACCGGGGAGGAGGCGCTCCATATCGAGCTTACGAAGCCGTATAACGACAGTATGGTGCTTGGAATGATACTCAGAACGGCGAACAGCACCTACCGGGTGGACTATATACTGATGAAGGCGGAGCAGACAATGGAGATCCCGGTAAAGGATATCAGAAACGCGTTTGACGACCGCTATCCGGACGAGATCATACCTTACGGCGAGGTCATATCCTTCCAGATAATGGATGCCGTCGGAATGCTGAAGGAGGTGTATCTTACCGACACAGACATCGAGCCTGTCGAGGAGGACACGTTCTTCATCACAAACGGCTCCGAGTGGGAGCTTACAAACGCTGCCGATACGATAATGAACGCGAACGCGACGGCGGGCGGGAACGTCGGATTTGTGATATATTACGGAACCGCGCTTAATGACGGCTTTGCTCTCGAATTCGTGTTCACGGGCAGCGACGGCATCAAAAAGTCCCTCAAAGCGTCGTACAGCGAGCCGCTCCCCGATAAAGCGGTATTCGTGAAGGTGCGCGATCTGCTCGAAGCCGCAGACGTTTCCCCGCAGGATATCGGAGGCTTCTCGATAGTGAACGGGGGAGATGCTCCGATAGAGTGGATCACTACGGGTATGGATATACCGGATTCCGCGGATATCACGTTCCCGGAGGCCGATGTTTCCGCGGGCAATGACATTAACCCCGGTACCGGCGCCGGGCTTGCCGTGGCTGCGATGCTCGCTTCGGGAGCTCTGTGTGCGGTATTCCGCAAAAGAAAGTAACGTACAGACTGCAAAAAGGCACGGGACGTATGACTCGTGCCTTTTTCGGTATTCCCCCGGAAATTTCGCCAAAACTATTGTAATTTAACATTAAATGTGCTAATATATATTCAATATCCGCAATTTATACTATATTTTATCCGAATACAGACACGTTTGTTTCTTCCCCGCCTTCGGCGGGGGAGACAGAAACATAAATCTTCTTAAGTTGTAGATACTGGAATATAATGGGGTGATACAATGACCGCGGAAGATACGCATTATGACGACAGTTTAACAGCCGTCGCTATGAAGGTGTCGGTCGTCAGCATAATCGTCAATATCGTGCTGTCGCTGCTCAAGCTGCTCGCGGGGCTCATCGCGTCCTCCGGGGCTATGATCTCCGACGCGGTGCACTCGGCCTCCGACGTGTTCAGCACACTCGTCGTGATCGTGGGCGTCCGGCTTGCAAAAAAGAAGCCCGACAAGGAGCACCCCTACGGCCACGAGCGTATGGAATGCGTCGCGTCGATAATACTCGCGGCTGTGCTCGCGGCGACGGGCATAGGTATCGGCTTAAGCGGCATCGAGAAGATAGCCTCCCCGGACGCGGAGGAGCTCGCGGTACCCGGGCTGCTCGCGCTGACAGCGGCGGTGGTCTCGATGATAGTCAAGGAAGTGATGTTCCGCTACACAAAGCACGCCGCGAAGAAGATAAACTCCGGTGCTCTCATGGCCGACGCGTGGCATCACCGCTCGGACGCGCTCTCATCGGTCGGAGCGTTCGCGGGAATACTCGGGGCGAGAATGGGAATGCCCGTGCTCGACCCCCTCGCGAGTGTGATAATCTGCGTGTTCATCGAAAAAGCCGCCGTCGATATCTTCCGCGACGCCGTGGATAAAATGGTTGACAGATCCTGCCCGGACGAGACCGTTGACGGAATGAAGGAAGTGATACTCGGGACGCAGGGCGTTCTCGGTATCGACGAGCTGAAAACAAGACTGTTCGGGTCGAAGATATACGTCGAGGTCGAGATACTCATGGACGCGGGGAAGACCCTCGTCGAGGCGCACGACACCGCCGAGGAGGTGCACCGCGCTATAGAGGAGGCGTTCCCCGAAGTCAAGCATTGTATGGTGCACGTCAACCCCGATATCGGGGAATAACAGCCGAATGCGCCGATAAAAAGAGCGGCCGGAATGTTCCGACCGCCCGTTATTTTTATTTGCCGTTCTTGACGGTGAAGCCGTTTATGTTCAGACCCGCCTTTGCGGTGAACTTGCCGCCGACGGTGCTGTTTCCTACGATCACGAGGTCGTTGGAAACGGTAAGATTTTTCGTTACCGTCACAGCGTCATTGAGCGTTGTCTTTGTTCCAGCCTTGCCGGACGCGGTTATCAGCTCGTAGGTGCCGCCGGTTATCGTTAAATTGGCCTTTGCGGTGAGAGCGCCTGTCGTGCAGTTGTCGAGCAGCGCGTCGCCGGTGACCGCTGTTTTGCCGAGGGTGCAGTTGTACGCTGTCAGCGCCTTTTTCGCGGTAACTGCCGCATTTGCGCCCTTTGCTGTTTTCAGCGTAAGGTTTTCGAGTGCGAGGTCGCCCTTTGCGGTAACCGACGGAACGGTTATCTCCGTGCCTTCATCGCCCTTGATGATCACCTTCAATGCGGGGAACGCGAGGGCTTTTTTCTCGCTGTAAGCCTTGTCCGTGAGAACGAGAGTATATGCGGTGTCGGCGCTCCTTGCCTTGACTGCCGCATTTATCTTTGCGAGCGCGGCAGTCAGATCTGCGCATTCTTTGCCGGTGCCGACTTCAATAACGGTACCCTCGTTGTCGATATTGCTGTTCTTGACTGTAACTTCAAATGTCGCTGTTTTGCCCTCGTAGGTGACCGTAACGGTCTTTGTGCCCTCTGTTGTGCTGTCGAAGCCGGTGCACATAGCCGCAGTGATGTCGATAGTCTCGGCTTCCTTGCCGCCGGTGTATGTAACGGTTATCGTACCGCCGGTAACATCGAGCTCCTCGCCGACTTTATATGTCGTTTTAGTCGGAGCGGTAGCTATAGCGATAGAGTCAACCGCGATGACGGGAGTCTTTGTAACATTAACATCAAAGGTAGCTGTCTTGCCCTTGTAGGTTACGGTAACGGTCTTTTTGCCCTCTGT
>JAFTAG010000100.1 GCA_017458655.1 Ruminiclostridium sp.
CGCCCATTCGTACCGCCCTAAAGCCGTCATATTGCACAGATTTTCCTTGACATACGACAGTATGCCTGCGAAAAATTTGTACAATCTGCCGACTTTATGTCGGCACGCCTGAACGACAATAGGTTTTTAGAGGAGCCCTTAAATATCAATGTTTTGCTGCGAACGCGCACACCGTTCTTGTAGTACACCGTACCCTTTGATACTTTGGCAAAACCTGTGTATTTATAATAATAACATATTTTTCATACAAAAAGTGACTGAATTTTTGACATTTTTCAAAAAGTCAAAAATTTAGTTAAAGCTGCACAAAAGTCTGCTTTGATTTTGTAAATTTCCACAAGAGGCAATATCCATATCATCGATATATCAGTTCAAACGCCGCAGGACGCGGCGCTGAAAGGCGATCTGTTGTCGGTACGACTGAACGACGATAGGTTTTTAGGCGAAAACGACCGTGCTACCCCGGGTCGTATATGCCGCAGACATGACAAAAACCGACCGGTTGCTTTTTTGGCGATCGGTCGGTTTTTCGTTGATGATCTTTTGGCGCAGTGTCCCGTTCAGAACCGTATTCCGGGCGCGAGGACAAATATATCGAAAGCCAGCAGCAGCACATCTGTGACAAGTAAAGCAATGTTCGGCTTTTCGGGGAGGCTGTATTTAAAGCGACTCTGCTTCGGCGGCTTTACCATGACCGCCGTGAACATAAAACCCCAGAAGAACGGTATCCACATAAGATTGAACAGCAGAACTGTTCCCCAGCTCAGATATCCGTCCTGCATTGCCGGAGACGGTATCGAGGTCATGATACCGATGAAAAACGGCACGATAAACATGGTAAGATGCAGCTTTGCAGCCACTCCCGCACGTTCCTTTTTATCCGACGGGGCTTTGATGAAATCGTAGGAGAGATAATTGAGCAGGAACATCTGGAACACGATACCGCCGGCTCCGACGACCGACAGTATTATCCGCATAACGGTGACGGTTTCGGAGGAGTCCTCGAAACACTCGAAAACGTTGCCCCAGTCGCCGGCTCCGAAGAACCCGCCTACCATAAAGTAACCGATGCCCTGACTTATCTGCGCTCCTGTGTACTGCACCAAAAACAGCCGCAGGGTGGGACCCGTATTTTTCACTTTCAGAAGTATGATGATGAGTACGATCGCGATGATCACGTTCACTATCGAAGCGCTTCCGCCCGCTACCATTATGCGGTCAAACGGTGACAGCGTATTGTAGTCGGTGAAGGGTTCGGCAAGCACCGCTCCCGAGGTGAACCAAATGAGCTTATTCCCGTATATAAGGTCGGTGATAAGGTGGAACAGCTCATGCACGGGACCCGTAAGCAGGAAAGCAAGTATCCCCGTTGCGATGCAGTTCAGAAGTGACAAGTCTTTTCTCTTTTCCATAATTTGATGTCTTTCCGCGAAAGAGCAATATGCTTTCGCCTTTATATTTTGCAATATGCGGTAAAATGCCCCGCCGTGTCTTATTGCGGCCCCTCACCATCCCTCACGATAAAGTCAGCCCTGTGCTTTGTAAGATATTTTCGTGCAGCCGCTTCATCGCGCACGAACACGCCCTTGTATCTGTCGCCTATCAGCTCCTTCAGGCTGTTCAGCCGTTCCGTGGAATCGCTTACCACAAGCATAACGGGACGGTTTGCTTTTTCACGGGCTTTTGATTCTTCCTCGGCTTTGAGCTGTTCCTCGTTAAGCAGCAGCCCTTTGTCAATATATTTCAGCAGTATCTCCTCAAGCTCGGCGTACATAACAGGCTTCGACAAATAATCCGAGAACCCCTCGCGGATATACTGGTCACGCGCACCCACGATCGCGTCGGCGGTCAGCGCGATTATCGGCGTAACGTCCGCAAGATGCTTTTCGCGTATTATCTCCAGTGTTCGTGTACCGGACATTCCCGGCATCATCTGGTCGAGCATTATTATGTCAAACACGCGGTCTTTGAGAATATCAAGGCACTCCGCGCCGGAAGCCGCGGTGGTTATCTTCATTCGTGTATCGCTCATAAGCGCTGTGATAACATCAAGGTTCATCTCGTTGTCGTCAACTATCAGCACCCTTGCATCGGGCGCGATGAGCTGCGGACGGAACGTCTCCTTCTCCTGCCGCGATCTGTCGAGCCTGTCGCTGTAGCTGCCGATAGGCGTATCATCTATTATCTCCTGCACTACATTTGCGGTGAACACCGAACCCTTGCCGTATTCGCTCTCAACGATCATCGTGCCGCCCATCATTTCCGTAAGCTGCTTGGTAATATTCAGTCCGAGACCGGTCCCCTCGATGTTGCGGTTCTTTGTCTCGTCAAGACGCTGGAACGCCGAAAACAGCTTGTCGAGGTCTTCGGGGCGTATTCCCATACCCGTATCGGCTACCCGCACCAACAGCCTGCTCTTGCCGCGGTCAAATCCGATATGTATCGAAACCTTCCCTTCCGAGGTATATTTTATGGCATTGTTCGTGAGATTGAGTATTATCTGCCGTATTCGTATCTCGTCCCCACGCATAACGGAAGGTATATCCGGCTGTACCTCAAGCTCATACACAAGTCCCTTCTCCCGCGCCTTGTTCATTGTCATATTCACAATATCGTTCAGCACGGACGCAAAATCGTACTCCACGGGGATAAGCTCCATTTTGCCGGATTCTATTTTACTCAGATCGAGAATGTCGTTGATTATCGAGAGCAGCGTCCTGCCGGCGCTCTCGATGTCGGAAGCGTATTTCCGTATGCGCGTGTCCTTCGATTCGCGCAGTATCATCTCGTCCATGCCGATTATGGCGTTCATCGGCGTTCGTATCTCGTGGGACATATTGGCGAGGAAGTTGCTTTTTGCCTTGTTCGCTCTATCGGCAGCTTCTTTTTCGAGAATAAGCACCTTCGTTTCGTACTCGTTCTGTTTCTCTTCCATTCGCAGCTCTTCCATACGGCGGGAATAATTCCGGTCATTTTTGTAACCCAGATAATATATGAACGCGATCATCGCAAATATCACGATACATATAAACGCATTCACAACGAGCTGCCTTCTCACCTCGTCATACAGCTCATCATCGCTTACCGCCATAACAACGTGCCAATCATTTGTGATATTGTTAACAAACACCGTGCAGGTCTCATTGTCACAGGTATATGAAAAGATACCCGAACCGGTATCTTTTATGATGTTAAGGAAGCCTTCTCCCTCGGGGGTATCTTTTATATTGTTCCCTTTCTTTGTATCATCGGTGTGTGCAACGAAAAGACCCGCTCCATCGATCACAAAACCGTACCCTTTTCCGTTCAGTGTAAGCTCTTTGGTGAGTGACTGCACCCCCTTGAGCTGGACATCGAGAGACAAGACATTCTGTCTGTCCGGCAGCATTCTCGCAACGGATATTATCATATTTCCGGTCTGAGCGTCTATGTATGGAGGAGTAAAAATGACATCTCCGTTTGCCGCCATTGCGAGAACGTACCAGTCCCGGGTCTTCGGGTCATAATCATCCGGCGGTTCCCAGTTGAGACCGTCCGTATATCTGCTCATTACATATCCGTATATACCGGTAAAATTCTCGTTGAACTGCTCCGATACATTATTTGTTTCCTCCACAAGGAACTCGTGTATCCTTGCGGGTGTACTTCCGCTTATGATCATATGATATACAGCGTCAGCGGTGACATGAAGCACGTTCTCCGCGGTATTCAGATGATTGTCTATCATCGATGATACATTGAGTGTCCTGTCCTCGATCACAGCGCTTGAATTCGATACCGCCACATTATGTATAAGCATCGATGTATATACCACCATGGCTACAACAAAAATAAAAACAAGTATGAACGGTATGAGTATTCCGCGCTTTTGGCGCACACATTCTTTTGAGCCTTCTGTTCTTGTTTTTTTCATGATATGCCTTTCGCTTATTTTCACTCAACTGTGAAATACTTTTCGGGGACCTCTATCTTTGTGGAACCCATATAGTACCCGGGGTCACCGAAAATGTATGTGTCCTGGTATATAAGTATCGTATTTTCCGTTTTGCTGCCCGTCGCCGCATCGGTATAAGCCGCTCCGTTCCAATCGACCCCGGGGGAATATACGCTGTACGCCTTTGACAGGTCACCGATGTCGGTGAGCTTGCTGTCGCCGAGAATGACGTTCCTAACGTGTTCCGCAAGCCCCGTCGAGACCGTATATCCGTATGAATAAGCCCACGTCCCGAATCTGCCCGCGCCGCCTTTTTTTACGACAGCCTCCTCTACTTTGGCAAGTATCCTCTCAAAATCTCCGGCTTCCCCGGTAAGGTCAAGGTCGAGCGCCCCGGGATAGCCCATAAGCGGCGACGGCAGGTCGGCTTCTATAAAATATCCTCCGCACTCCAGCAGCTCCTTTATAAGCGGTTCGGTGTGCGCATCGTTCGTGCAGAAAAAAGCGGTCTTTTCGCCGTATTTCCCCACCCATTCCGGAACGTGCCCGGTGATGAACGCCTGCGCTCCCGGAACTCCCGCTTCGGTAGTCGGGTCGGGAGCTTCCTCCTCCGCAAATACCATTCCGAACTCCTCACACGCCGCTTTCATCACCGCAACACGTCTTGCCACGGTTTCGTATGACAAATGGCGCGGAAACGAGATATGTACGAACGTATCGCAGCCAAGCTCATGCGCCGTTCGAATGATAAGATATCCGCGGTTCACGAAGTCGCAGTTGACCACAAGATCGGACACAGGTGATATATCGGAAAAATCCTCATACGCTTCACCCGCGATCAGCAGGATATCGGGTCTTTTTTCGCGTATCTGCCGGAAAGCCTCCGTTGTCCCGTCAACCGCCTGATTTACGATAATAGCCTTCATTTCAGGGTCATCGGCGAGATCTGCGATTATTTGAACGGTGGTCTCCTCTTCTTCCGTAAAATTATCCGGATATACCGCCAGTGTCACATTATCCGTGCCGTATTTATCCCTGAACGCTTCCGCGCCGCGCCTGTCGTCCTCGGACTGTGCGAATGACCCGGTAACTATCCCTATGCGAAAGCTGTTATCACCGGTATCGGTATCACCTTCGGGCTGTTCCGAAGCAGCGCTTGCGGCTTTCGTGTCTGCTGTCTGCACATCTTCTTTAACTCCCGGAGCCGCCGTACCCGCCCGGGTATCCCGAACATTCGTCCCGCCGCAAGCGGTAAGCTGAACGATCATAACAAGCGACATCATTGCGCCCCAAAGCCTCTTTTTCATATCTTCCTCCATACAAACCGCTGCCTGAATGTTCCGGTTTGCCCGTTATCGCAGATAATAGCTCTATCAATAATCATATCATACAATTCCGGATTTGTAAATACATTCGGGCTGCCGCTTGCGCCGTATTTGCTACCGCTTGAGCCATAGCTATTGAAATAAGGACTGTATTCTGTTATAATGGCAAAAACGAACACCAAATGGGAACAAGGCGCTTGTACCGTTCGCGGACACGATGCGGAGAATACAAGAGCCGATGATAAATCAGCCGGGCGAAGATACGGATATACCCCTCAGATCGGTTTCGTGCTGAAAGGAGCAAACAAATGAAATTCAGAATTCTTATCACAGGAAAAAACAGGCAGATAGCGTACAGCGACCTTTCAAGGCTTATCGAAAAGGAGCTGACGTGTACCGTGACCGAATGTCCTGCGCTGAAAACTCAGCTGCTCGACGCGGTTTATGACCAAAGACCGAACGTCGTGCTCATATTCGTAAAGGACGAGGATCGGAAAGATATAAAGATCTACGATGTTATAAAGGAGTACGAAAAATTCCGCAATATCACCGTGATCGTAGTTGCGGACGAGATGAACCGAAAAATGTTCGCAAGAAATTCGCGGCTCCGGAAAATACTGTTCCTGCCGTCGGATATCCCGCTGCCGAAGCTGTGCGACAGGCTCAGCGAGGTCAAAACGGAAATTGAGACCGAGGACGCAAAAACGCAGTTCGTCGAATTTGACAACTCCGAAGCGGTCGAGGAGGAAAACAGCAGAAAGCACATTCTTGTCGTTGACGACGACGCGCAGCAGCTTTTGCAGATAAAGGAGCACCTCAGGGATTTCTACGATGTGACGCTGATAAACTCGGGAACAAAGGTGATGCAGGCGCTTGAAAAGTTCAGGATAGACCTGATATTCCTTGACTATCTGATGCCGGAAATGAACGGCCCCGATACGCTCAAAATGATACGCGGCGACGGGCGGTTTGCGGATATCCCCGTCGTATTCCTCACCGGTGTCAACGAGAAAAAGACCGTCATCGACACAATAAAGGAATTCAAGCCGCAGGGCTACATACTCAAACCCACGACAAAGATCGACATAATAAGAAAAACTATAGAAATATTCGGATAAGGAGCCGGAAATGGAACTGACATTGCAGAAATTACGGGAGCTCGGGCTTGACACCGAGACAGGTATCGGCTACACCGGGAGCCCCGAAAAGTACATAGCCGCCATAGCGCGGTATGTAAGATGCTGCGGGGATAACACGGCGGACATCGGAAAGCACCTTGCCTCCGGCGACCTGCAGCGCTATATAGTCGCGGTACACGCGGTCAAAAGCAACTCCCTAATGATCGGGCATAACGAGCTGTTCAAGGCTTTCGAGAGCCTTGAAGCCGCGGGAAAGCGTAACGATACCGCGTTCATCGGCGAGAACAGCGACACGGTACTGAAACGATACGCCGAGGTTGCGGAGCAGCTGAGACCTTTCGCGGCCTCCCCCGCCGAAGCCGCGGCACCGTTGATAACGCTTGCCGAGGCCGAAGAGACCGCCGGGGAGCTCCTCGCGGCACTGGACGATCTCGACGACGAGCTGTCCGGACAGCTTGTGCAAAAGCTGTCCGGCTACCCGTTCGAGGCCGGTGACAAGGAAAAGCTCGCACAGGCGAAAAAGTACATCGGCGACTTTATGTATGACGAGGCTGCGGAGCTGATAAAGGAGCTGCAAAGCAACATAAAATGACCGCTTGCGCCCGATAAGCCGCCGCTTGCTCCAAACCTGTTGACAACCGAAAACGGGTCGGATATAATGTAAGAAAAACGCGGCATTATAACTGCCCGAAAGGAGTCGATCATGAGCAAGACAGCGGAAGAACTTATCAGAGAGGTGCTGAGCGACGAAGCGATGAGCGCCGAGCTTATGGCGGCAATGAGCGACCCCGCGAAAGTCGCGGAGTTCCTCAAAGCCCATAACTGCAGCGAAAATGTCGGGGATTTTGTCAAAATGCTCGACAAATGACAAAGGAGAAAGGGTAATGCACAAGGACGAGATCATCTTCGCCGAATGTCCTCTTTTCGTGTGTCGGGAATGTCATACCAAGACCGGACACCCGCACCAGCACTGGTGTACTATCGCGGAAAAAAGCGGCAGCGGCTGCGCGGAATGCCTGTACCGTCAGGAGCGCAGCGGAAAATGCACTCACCCATACAGAAAGAAGGCGGCGGTGAAGTATGAAGAAAATTAATGTAAGATTTGAAACGGACACCAAGCTTGACAGCATCGACGTGACGGTCAGAGCGTCCGAGAAGGATATCGAGGTGTCCGCGCTCATCGACCGGATAAACTCGGACGGCGGCGATACGATAGCGGTCACCGGCGGGAACATCACCGATGTTGTTTCCGCGTCGGATATCGTGCTGCTGACGGTTGACGGCAAGAGCGTGAACGTGATAACGGAGAACGACCGTTTCACCGCGCGGCAGCCCCTCAGCGCGCTCGAAAACACCCTCGACAAAAAGCGTTTCGTGCGCATATCGCGCTATGAGATCATCAACCTCTCAAAGGTCGTGCGCTACGATTTCACGCTGTCGGGGACGCTTCGCATCGAGCTTCTGGGAGGTATGGAAACATGGGCGAGCCGCCGCTGCATACCCGAGATACGGCGGCATCTTGCGGGAAAGGAGTGAATTTTATGTTGATGAAAACACTCAAAAGAGCGGGAATAGGCTTCCTGCTCGGAATGGCGATAGGGAACTTCATAGCCTTCATCACCGCGTACACATCGTCGGGCGGCGAGGTGCATTTTATGCCGGAGAAGCTGATAGAGCACTGCGGCGGCGAGGCTATGGCATTCCTTATGCAGACGCTGCTGTCCGGGCTCATCGGGCTTGCGGGATTTGCCGGAATGTCGCTGTACGAGCTCGAAGAATGGGGCATGGCGGCGGCTATGGGGACGCATTTCGGCATTGTTATGCTGATATTCCTGCCGTGCGGGTATTTGCTGTACTGGCTGAACACATG
Organism: Ruminiclostridium sp.; assembly: GCA_017458655.1. GTDB lineage: Bacteria > Bacillota > Clostridia > Oscillospirales > Ruminococcaceae > Ruminiclostridium_E. Next base: position 8,269 of record JAFTAG010000100.1, read on the forward strand.
GGAAGACATGATAATCATGTCTGTCATAATGGCGGTGGCGTATCTCATAGTGTGGGCGATAATGTGCGCGGTGTATCGCAGACAGGTGAAGCAGCTCAATGTCCTGCAGGAGCAGCGGCTGAAACAGGCGGACAAAAACGCCGCGTGACCGCTTGCGCCGCGAATACTACCGCTTAAGGAAAACCTATTGACACGGTAAAATCTACCTGTTATAATTTAATTCGTAAGCACAAATTTGTGCAATTCTACCAAAGGAGGAGTTCGATATGAACAACAAAAAATTTCAGACGGTGAACTATCCCGTGGCGGCGTTCGGCTTATTCGAGGCAGGCGCGGCGGCGCAGATGATATGGGGCTGGTTCGGGAACGCGTGGGGTGTGAGCTGGCTGTGCACCTACATCGCAGTCGTGCTGATAACACAGCTCGGCATCTATAACGGCGTGGTGGGAAAGGGCTATCACCCGATAAGATCGCTGTACGGCGTGCTGCCGACGTGCGGGTTCGCGTTTTTCTTCTGCATCGGATTTATGTTCGGCGCGTGGATAACGGGCGCTATAGGGCTTGCCTGCGTGGCTGCGGCGATAGTTATAATAATACCGATAGA
>JAFTAG010000101.1 GCA_017458655.1 Ruminiclostridium sp.
CGGAATTAAGCGGGAAAGCCCCGGTTTATCGCTGTCGCGCTCACATCGGGGTACTCTCCGTATATCAGGTCAATGTAGTGAAGAACACGCTTGTATCTGCGGTCGGGTCGGGCGCTCGGCTCGACGAGGGTATGGGCGACTTCTTGCGGCGGCTGTGTTGTGCTGTCCGAATGCGCACAATTCCGCAATAGGAGCAGTCACTATAAGTCTAACTGTGAAGCCAATACGGTTTTTTCGGAAGAGTGGGGGTCTGGGGACGGCTTCCGTCTGGGGGAGAGGAACCCTTTCTTCCAAGAAAGGGTTCCTTTTCCCCCTGTGTCTCGCCCTCAGGCGAGACACGTTTCTCGAGCGTAAGCGACTCTCTGTGCCTCTCTCGAGCGTCTATCTGAACTCATTTGTCTCACGGCCGTTGAGCTTTACGCGGAGTTTGCCGCTGCCGCAGAGGATATTCTGCGGGTCGGTGAGGACGAAGCTGTCGATATCGGAGCCTATTTCTGCGGAAACGTCGTAATCCGCGAGTTCTACGCGCGTATCGCCGGTCAGGCCGCCGAACAGCAGAACTTTTGCCCCGTCCCCCTTGACCTTTACAGACGAGCGCTTGATCTCTACGAAAGATCTGTGCTGCAAGGCTCCGAAGGCTGTGGCGGAATCCGCGTTCATCTCGATATTCATATTCAGGCTCTCCATACGGATATAAGCACTTTCGCCCGTTACCGAGCCGACGGCTGCGGCAAGCTGACTGTCCGTTCTGCACTTGATGCTTGAAAACGTGATGTTTATGTCGGCCGAGCCGTTGAGCGAGCCAATGGCGGTGCTGTAAGCGCCCGAGGTCTGCACGTCGATGTCGCAGCCCTCGATCTCGGTCACGGTGTCGCCGTCATAAGCGCCTATGCAGACACTCATACTGCCGGAGGCACTGAGGACATATCTTCCTCTGAATATGCGGATATTGCCGCCCATTCCGGAGCCTATGCACACGCCCGCATGGCTTTCCGAGGAAACGCTTATCGTGCCGTCCTGCATAAATATCAGCTGTCCGTGTCTGCACTTCATATCGTTGCCGATACCGTAATAATCCGCGCCGCTGAGCATAATATCGAGATTGCCCTTGCCCTCTAAGGTGAGCTTTGACGATTCCGGGACGCGCACGCCGCTGTTGCGCAGGCGGTTGTTGCCCGCAAGAATGAGTGTGACCTCATTTTTCGCGCCGATGTCGATGCAGGGTCTTTCCGAAAGGTTGGAGAGATGCGCGCTGTCAAGCGTTATCCTGCCCTTGAAATCCTCGCAGGTCTCGATATGCAGATCGGTGTTGAGGTAGGCGGCACCGGTTATCGTGACATTCCCGACATTATAGCCGCTGCCTATGCGTATGATGCTGTAGCCCTCTTTGTTGAGCTTGTCGAGCGAAACGTGCTCACCGTTCTCCGCGTTGTAGATCTTGAGTCTCCTGCCGTCTTCGCGCTCCTGCCTGTATGTCCGTATCTCCGCTTTCAGCTCGAACGGTATCGACTGTATGATGTCGGGAGTCGGCTTTGCGACATAGAAGCCCTGTATCAGGTCTGCGCCGAGCAGTATCACCGTGCGCAGCTCGTCGCCGTTCTCGATGCCCTCCGCGAGCGCGAGGATATCGTTATCGTGGCAGAAGTCGATTATTTCACGCACGAAATGCTTTTTGTTGGGATTGTTGTGTATGCCGCTGAGCAGCGAGCGGTCTATCTTGACGTAGTTCGGGGTATAGCGCAGCAGGTTGCTGATGTTGGAATAACCGGTGCCGTAGTCGTCTATCGCTATGCGGATATTGAGACTGCGGTATTTTTCCTTGATCTCGTTGAGCTCGGTCTCGTTATATTCGGAGTTCTCGGTCATTTCGACAACGACCCTTTCGCACAGCTCGCTCAGCAGCTTCTCGATCTCGGATTCCTTGTCGGGCGCGACCTTGACGCTTGGCATACTGTTGATAAAAACGAGCCTATCGCCGAAAAGCTGCTTGTTGCCGCCGATGAAGTGCAGTACGTTGAGGAACGTGAACTGCTCTACCTCGCCGAGCCTGTCGGTGAGCTCCGCGTATTTGAGTATGTGGAACGGCGTTATCCCGTTCATATTCTTTGCGCGCATCAGCGCCTCATAAGAGTATATATCGCCGTTGTCGGCGCGCACGATTGGCTGAAAGTGGTAGGTGAACAGGTTGTTGTCGATAAGCTTCTGCACCTGCATTATCTCCGTTCTGTCGGCATCGGAGAACAGCGTACTGCGGCGCGTCGATTCTCTGCCGAATGCCTCTTTGAGACATACGAGCTCGATCATAAGCGAGGCGATATTGTATTTGAGCTTATCGACCGCAGGCGTGACGGCGTCCGCGGGGATCAGCTTCTCATAGCGCGAGTGAAGCTCTTTCAGCGCCTCACGCTCTTCGATCCCGCTTGCTTCTTCTATGTATTCGTTCAGCAGGCTGACGATCCTTTCGTCCATAAATAAACGACCTCCGATAATATTGTATATCTCATCACACGAGCATATCTTTCAGGGCTCGCTTGTCCTCATACATCATATTGTCCGCGCGTTCGAACACTTCGCTTATTTTAGTGTCGCTCTCCGGGTCATATACAGCTATTCCCGCCGCTATGACGGGTTCGCCCTTCTTTTTGAGGTTTTCGGTCACTTTTGTGTGAAGTGTCCCGATAAGCGCATCACGGCACGGATAATCGTTTCCCCGCAGGAATATGACGAACTCGTCGCCGCCGATGCGGAAAACGGGGCTGTGTGCGAAGATCTCGCAGATAAGCTTTGCCGCGGCGCGGATATATTCATCGCCGGCTCTGTGGCCGTCGGAATCGTTTATCTGCTTCAAGCCGTTTATATCGCATACCACGAGCGCGAACGGCAGGTAATCCATACCGCTGTCTATGTTGTTCTGCACGGAGCGTTCGAGCTCGGCGTAGGCGGTCTTGTTCTTGGTGCCGGTGAGCTCGTCGCGGCGCGCCATTTCGTTCGCGAGATTGAGCGCCTTGAGCTGCTCCTTTTCCTTCTTTACCTCATCGTTGACATTCTCTACGCCGATGATGAAATGCACCTTGTCGCTCGACCACATCACGGTGAGCCTTGTGTATTGCGGCTTGCCGTCTATTATCAGACGGTAATCGGTGCTGTACTGCTTCTTGTCGTGCAGCGCGGAGATAAGGTAATCCTTCCCGAGAACGGTGAGCACACGCTCCTTGTCCTTCGGGTGGAGTATCTGCGAGGCGTTGCGGCGGGATTCCGTGAAGAAGTCGTATCCCTCCTCCTGTATCTCGAGGTTGCCGTAAATCGAGTTCAGGGTGTATTCCACATAGCTGCCGCTGTTTATATCGACGTAGTAGATGACATCGTACTGTGAAGCGAGGCTCTCGGCTATCTGCCCGTAGGTGATGCTCTTGCGGCGGGTGTCGGTAAGCGTCTTTTCCGCCTCTATCTCGTCGTCTATATCCTCCACGCTTATGATGAAGTGCTTGCTGTCGCTTGCAAGCATCACTGTGAAGCGGTAATTTATTATATTGTCACCGTTCACGATACGGTATTTATAGGAGTAGGAGCTTTTGCTGCCGAGCTTTTCCAGCATAGTCTCCTTATAGTAAAGCTTTTCGGCCGTTTTGCGATCGTCCTTGTAAACATACCGTCTGACGTTGTCTCTGGTCTCGGAGTAGAAATCCGCGCCTATGGTGGGAACGTGCATACTCTTGTAATTGTCGTTCGATGAGAATTCGAAATACCTGCCCGTTTCGATGTCTATGTAGAAAAGACTTTCGTATTTGCCGGCAAGGCTCTCGGCTATCTGGTTGTATATCTCCCGCTCTTTTTCGAGCTTTTCCGTTTCCTCGCGCATACGGACTTCCTTGTCGATGTTTATGATCCCGAGGATAAAGCAGTCGTCATCGCCCTCGGCGCCGCGGATAAGCCGCAGTGTGTGATAGACCGGTTTTCCGTCAATCATCAGGCGGTATTTTATACTCTGCATACTGCCGTTTTTCATTGCTGCGAGCAGATTTTCCTTCCGGAGCTTCTCGGTGAAGATATGGCGGTCTTCCTCATAGACGACATTCAGGACGTCGGTTTTCAGATTTTCAAAGAAATCCGGGCCCTCTTTGGCTATGTGCAGTGAATGGTACTCGGGGTCAACGGAATACCACTTGAACGCAAACGTTTTTGCGTTGACATAATACACGCTTGTATAGTCGATAAGCAGAGCTTCGGCTATTTTGCTGAATATCGCATCATTGCCGTTCATAATCTTTCACAGATCTCCTTTCGGGAAAATCATACCATTTTATATTATATCACATTCCTGCCAAAATTTCAACAATACCGGTAAATTTTCTATACATTTTCACGCAGTTACTACCTTTTTGCAGTGTAAGAGGTATCTCAAATCCCGAGCAACGCTACTTCTGTATTCTCTCAAACGTAAGCGGCTTCTGTGCTTTCTTCCGGGAACGGGAAAAAAATTAAGGAAAGATATTGACAAACGGTGGAAAATCTGCTATAATATCATAGTTATCCATGAGATAACATATCCTTACTCGCGGCGGGAATGCCGGAAGTGCAGGCCGGGACCGCGGGTCAATAGTCTATAAGGAGGTTCAATATGGCTAAGACAGGTGAAAAGTACGAGGCAGTCATTGTTTTTTCGTTAAAGAACGGTGAAGACGCTGTAAAGGCTCTCGTAGAGAAGTTCTCCAATCTTATCAAGGAGCACGCTGCACTTGTTGATATCGACGAATGGGGCAAGAGAAAGCTTGCGTACGAGATCAACTATGAAGCGGACGGCTACTATGTCGTATATCATTTCGACGGTAAGCCCGAGTTCCCGGACGAGCTGGAGCGCGTTCTCAACATCACAGACGGCATTCTTCGCTATCTTGTCGTTCTTCGCAAGTAAGCGGCCGACAAACATTACGGGAGGCTTATATGTATAACAGAGCGATTTTAATGGGAAGGATCTGCAACGACCTTGAAGTACGTACAACTCCGAGCGGCGTGAACGTACTTTCATTCAGGATCGCTGTTGATCGCAGCTATCAGGCAAAGGGCGAAGAACGCAAGTCGGACTTTTTCAGCTGCGTTGCATGGAGACAGACAGCGGATTTCATTTCGAGGTTCTTTTCCAAGGGACGTATGATACTTGTCGAGGGCGAGCTCCAGACCCGCCAGTATGTCGATAAGAACAACGTTACACAGAATATAGTCGAGCTTATTGTCGATAACGCTCGCTTTACCGGCGAAAAGTCAAATGCCGGCAGCAGCGCTCCCTATACGCCCGCACAGGGCTATCCCGAACCGCCGCCCGCTCACCCCGGTGAGAGCACGAACGCCGCGCCCACAGCTTCCAACGGAAGCTACACCGCGCAGGATTTTGCCGCTCCCGCAGCTGCGGACGACGACTATCCGTTTTAACGAACACAATCTTTAAAGGAGGAAAATACAATGGCTGAAAAGAAAGAAGCACCCGAGAGATCTGCTCGCCCCGTTAAGCGCGGCAGAAAAAAGGTCTGCCAGTTCTGCGCAGACAGAGCGGAATTCATCGATTACAAGGATATCGCTAAGCTCAAAAAGTGTATGACAGAGCGCTCCAAGATACTCCCCCGCCGTGTTACCGGCTGCTGCGCGTATCATCAGAGAGAGCTCACTGTTGCTATCAAGAGAGCAAGACAGATAGCGCTCATCCCTTATGTATCCGACTGATAACAGAAGCAAAGGGGCGTTCCCGGGCAGGGAACGCCCCTTTTTTTGTCCTTTCCCCGCCGCCGGCGGGGGAGGGGGCTGTTGTTATAGTCGCCGGGAGTGTCGATGAAAAAAAATACCCCCGCCTTACGGCGGGGGTACCTGTTATTACTTATGCCTTGTAGTAATCTACGAGTTTTACGAGATCGTCGTATTTCTGCTTGCTGTTTTCGATAGCGATACCGAAGAGCTTCTCCGCTCTCTCGGGGTTCGCGCGTGCCAGCGAGTTGTAACGTACTTCTCTCATCATAAAGGTCTTGTAGTCGCCTGTAGGAGCCTTGCTGTCGAGCGAGAACTTCTGCTCTGCGTCGGGGTTGAAGCGGAACAGATGCCAGTAACCTGCTTCAACTGCTTCCTTCTCTACCTGCTGTGCGATCGTAAGACCGCCCTTGATACCGTGGTTGATGCAGGGTGCGTAGCAGATTATCAGCGAAGGTCCGTTGTAAGCCTCAGCCTCTGCGAATGCCTTGATGCACTGGTTTCTGTCAGCGCCCATGGATACCTGAGCAACATATACATAGCCGTACTTCATAGCGATTCCGGCGAGGTCCTTCTTCTTGACAGCCTTACCGCCTGCCGCGAACTGTGCAACCGCACCGATGTTGGTAGCCTTGGAAGCCTGTCCGCCCGTGTTGGAGTAAACCTCGGTATCGAATACGAGAACGTTAACGTTCTTGCCGCTTGCGAGGACGTGGTCAACGCCGCCGTAACCGATATCGTATGCCCAGCCGTCGCCGCCGAGGATCCAGTTGGACTTCTTGGAGAGGTAGTTCTTGAGTCTGAGGACTTCCTTCTTGTCCGCGTTGTCGCAGTCGCACTTTTCGAGCTTCTCGATAAGCGCTGCGGTAGCGTCGAGGTTAGCCGCACCGTCATCGACAGTCTCGAAATACTTGTCGATGAATTCCTTCATCTCGGGCTTTGCTGTTTCAGCAAGAGCCTTCAGATGCTGCTGAGCTCTGCCGCGGAGGGTATCCTGTGCAAGGAACATACCGAGACCGTATTCAGCGTTATCCTCAAAGAGGGAGTTGCCCCAGGCGGGACCTCTGCCTGCCTTGTTGGTGGTGTACGGAGTGGAAGGCTCGGAGCCGCCCCAGATGGAGGAGCATCCCGTAGCGTTCGCGATATACATTCTGTCGCCGAAGAGCTGTGTAGCGAGCTTTGCGTAGGGAGTCTCGCCGCAGCCTGCGCAGGCGCCGGAGAATTCAAGCAGCGGCTGCTTGAACTGCGAACCCTTGACTGTTGTGGGCTTGAACTTTTCGAGGATCTCGGGCTTGTCGGAGGTCTTGATAGCGTAATCGAAGTTCTTCTGCTCGCCTTCCTGTGTCTCGAGTCCCTTCATAGCGAGAGCCTTTGTCTTTGCGGGACATACATTCGCGCATACGCCGCAGCCTGTGCAGTCGAGCACGGAGATCGCCATAGCGAACTTGCAGCCGGGCATACCGGTCATATCCTTCATCTTCATACCCTCGGGAGCCTTTGCGGCCTCGTCGGCGTTCAGAGCGAACGGACGGATAACGGCGTGCGGACATACCATAGAGCACATATTGCACTGTATGCAGTTTTCGGGAATCCACTCGGGAACGTCAACGGCGATGCCGCGCTTCTCAAATGCGGCTGTGCCCTGCGGGAACGTACCGTCAGCGATGTCAACGAATGTGGAAACGGGTATCTGGTTGCCGCGCATTGCGTTTACGGGAACCTGAACGTTGTTAACGAAGTCGATGAGGAACTTGTTGTCACCCTCAAAGTGATGCTTTGCAAGTGCGCCCTCTGCATTTGCCCAGGAAGCGGGAACATCTACCTTGATAACTTCACCTGCGCCCTTGTCGATAGCCGCATAGTTCATGTTGACAACGTCGTCGCCCTTCTTTGCGAA
>JAFTAG010000102.1 GCA_017458655.1 Ruminiclostridium sp.
ATGGCCGAGATCGAGCGCATTATCAAGGATATGTCCGAGCAGGTCGGTATGTTTTCCGAGCTGCTGATACAGAACATCTCCTGCATATTGAAGCTTGAGGAATATTTCGCAAAATCCAACCTTGCGGCCAAAATGACAGCAGTGACGCCGACTATAACCGAGGAGCCTGTGTTGAAGCTGAACAAGGCGCGTCACCCGCTTATCCCGAAGGAGAACGTTGTTCCCACAACGATAGAGCTCGGCGAAAGCTACACAAGCCTTATTATAACCGGCCCGAATACGGGCGGTAAGACCGTTTCGCTGAAAACGGCGGGTCTGCTCACGCTTATGACTATGTGTGGAATGATGATACCTGCGGGGGATAGCAGCGTTGTCGGCATTTTCTCAAAGATACTTGTGGATATCGGTGACGAGCAGAGCATCGAGCAGAACCTTTCGACATTCTCGTCGCATATGACCAATATCGTGCATATCATAAAGGCCGCGAATGAACGCTCGCTCGTGCTGCTTGACGAGCTGGGCTCCGGCACCGACCCTATCGAGGGCGCGGCGCTCGCCGTAGCGATACTCGACCACCTGCGCCTTAAAAACAGCCGTGTTATGGCAACGACCCACTATCAGGAGGTCAAGCTGTACGCCGTCGAGCAGGAGGGCGTTGAGAACGCGAGCTGCGAATTTGATGTTAATACGCTGCAGCCCACTTATAAGCTGATAATCGGTGTTCCCGGCAAGTCCAACGCGTTCGCTATCGCTAAACGGCTCGGTGTCACCGAGGATATCATCGGCCATGCAAGCTCGCTCGTTACCGACGAGAACAGACGGTTCGAGCGCGTCATAGAGAGCCTTGAAAAGTCGCGGCAGGAGCTTGATTCGCTGCGCTCGGAAGCCGAGATAAACGCGCGTAACGCAAAGGAGCTGTCGGAAAGCCTCGAAAAAGAGCGTGAGGAGCTTGAAAAGCAGAAGGAGTTCGAGCTTGAAAAGGCACGCACAAAGGCAAACAGCATTGTCGAACAGACGCGTTTCGGCGCGGATAAGCTTATGGAAGACCTCGACAAGCTGCGCCGTGAGAAGGATAAGAAGGACTTCTCCGAGCTGGTGAAGTCGTCCAAATCAAAGGTGAACAATACGCTCGACGCGCTTTACGACAAGGCAAATCCCGTTACCGTTAAGAAAAAGACAAAGTATGTGCTGCCGCGTGACCTGCGTATCGGCGACACGGTGAAACTCATGGACGTGGGCAGCAGGGGCACGGTCGTGTCGCTTCCCGACGCGGGCGGGAACGTCACCGTTCAGACGGGTATGATAAAGACTAAGACAAAGCTCGACAACCTCGAGCTTGTCACCGAGCAGCAGGCTCCGCAAAAGAAAAAGACCGGCGGCGTCAAGAAGTCGCTGCAGTCGAATATGGACCGCAAGAGCAGTATGGAGCTCGACATACGCGGTATGATGACCGACGAGGGCATTATGGAGGTCGATCGCTTTATCGACAACTGCCTGCTTGCGGGTATCGAGACCGTCACGATAATCCACGGAAAGGGCACGGGAGCGCTTCGCGCCGCGGTACATCAATTCCTCAAACACCACAAGAACGTCAAAAGCTACCGTCTCGGAGCTTATGGGGAAGGGGAGGCGGGAGTTACCGTCGCTGTGCTGAAATAAGCACGATCGGAGGAGAGCGGAAAATGTCAGATAAGAGAAAAAAGACAATAGTTATCATTATTTTGACAATATCGGCACTGCCGTGGGTATTTGCTCTGGGATTCGGGATATACTGCTCTTTTGCGGGATTTACATGGCTTTTCAATACTTTTTACGGATTTGAAGGTTTTTTCAATGGTTTCCTGATCGTCGCTTTCGGTTGGTGGTTTATTACTCTGCCCACAGCGATAGCGTTTATATTATGTATATCATACCTCTTATATCAGAAATTTTTCAAAACAAAATAAAGAGCACCTCTAAAAACGACCCCGCCGCAGTGATGCGACGGGGTTTGTTGTCCTATGTTTCAGAACGCTATCTTGTTTACGTCCGAGTTTGCAAGCAGCACTTCCTTCTTCGGTATGCGCATAAGCGGATTGTAAGCGAACTTCTTGCAGGAATCGTATGCCTTGACATCGCCGAACTTCGAGCACGAGAATTTCTCGTTGTCTCCCGGCGTGCAGAGCAGACAGTATTTGCAGGCAGGCTTTATGTTGTTGCCGAACAGCTTTTTCTTTGCCATAATTATGACCTCCTTTGGGACATTCAATATCTTGATATATTATAGCATATTTCAAAATAAATTTCTATAGTTTTTCGGAAATTTTGTCGGATTTATTGAAAAAAATTATGCACATTGCCATAAGTATCGGAACTATCATAATATTTGCGCTGAATTTGTATATATGCTGACCGGAGAAGGTCGATGCGGACACGGAAATATCCGTAAAAAGCAGCAAAATACGGCAGATGACACCGCTCATCAGCGCGCAGGGCAGCCTTGCGATGATAAAACGCCCGATCGGAAATCGCCCCTTTACTATTGCCCCGCACTGCATCATTACGCATATCCCTCCGAATGAAGATATCGCGGCGGTAATCGGTATCAGAGATACGGAGGGGGAGGATATTTTCAGCAGATTACTTATCTCAAGCGCTCCGAGCAGTATATCCGGCAGTGTTATCCCGGCTCCCGCAAACAGGCATTTTACGCAGGTCAGCGCCGTGTTGAACAGCACTATCACAGTGCAGACGGTGAGCAGGGAATGTGCCGCGGAGCCTACCGCTTCCGCAAGTCCCGTTCCCGCGTTTTTCACGGTACCGCCGCATTTCAGCCCGCGCAGACCGGACACCGCGGCGGCGCATATAAAGCAGGCCAGCACATTCGATATGTATATGAGCATTCCGGCCTCCGTGCTGCCGAAAACGCCGTTTCCGAGCATTATCAGCGCAAATGACGGTGATACGCAGTAACAGAACATTGCCGCTTTCCCGCAGACCTCTTTGATTGCGGGAGAATTTTTATTTTGCGAAATAATATCGCCGAGCAGCTTCACCCCGACAGGGTAGCCGCCGAACAAGCTCAGTAAAAATACCGACAAGATCTCATCGTCGGCATTTATGATATGCCGAAGTATAAACAGCACCGGTCTGAAAATGACACGATAAAGCCCCGACGACTGCACATAGGAGGACAGTGCCATAAACGCGAACATTGACGGGATAATCGCGTTTATGCAGACATTTATGCTGTTCACCGTGCTTTCCGCCGCGGCCGACGGATATACCATTATCAGTACCGCAAAAGCTGTCACGGCCGCCGCTTTCGGTATGGTATGCAATATTTCGCTCTTTTCCAAATTTCAGCCTTTCTATTGCGTAAAACAAAATTTATCCCGCAATAATATATTTTCATTTATCCCGGACTTGTTACATATATATTAACGGGACGGTGATGAAATGAATATTTACGATATTTCCGAAAGATACGAGAGGGTGAAGCGTTCGGTCATACACCACTCGCTGATACAGATAAGCGACAACGGCAAGCTTACGGTAGAGGAATGCAAGGAGGTCGTGCAGTTCGACGAGAATACGGTGAAGCTTCTGCTTTCTTTCGGAACGGTCACGGTGACGGGGCTTGAGCTTAAAATGCGCAATTTCAGCGACAGGGGAGTTATTATAACCGGAAAGCTGCATTCCGTCGGCTTTGACGACAGCGGAAAGGATATGGGAAGATGAAAGGACTGAAAAAAGGCAAGGTCACATTCTCTATGCTCGGGGGATATCCGGAAAGCCTGCTGAATGAGCTGTTCGGGCAAAGAATAAAGGTCGGTGATATAAGGAACGAGAACGGTCTGATGTATGCCGAGGCCGATATGGAGCAATATCCGTTCATTGCGAGGAGGGCACGGAAATACGGCATACGAACGCGCGTCGAAAGAAAAAGCGGGCTGTATTTCGCGCTAAAAGGGCTGAGAGGCCGTCCGGGGCTTATCATAGGCTGTTTCGCGTCGATAATACTCGTTCTTGTTTTAAGGCTGTTTGTGTGGCATATCGAGATACACGGGAACGATACGCTCACCGACACGCAGGTGCTCCGGATGCTCGAGCAGTACGGTTTTACCGCCGGAGTTTTCGCGAACGATACCGACGCGCTTTACGCAGAACGCCGCATACTTATGTCAACGGACAGGATAAAATGGATAAACATAGAGGTGAACGGGAGCAGAGCAGATGTCTATCTGAACGAGAGCGGCAGCGATACACCCGAAGAGGTGGATATGAAGACCCCGTGTAATATCGTCGCGGGAAAAACGGGCATCATCGTAGATACTGACGTAACATCGGGACATTTGCAGTACGAGAAGGGAAGCGGTGTCGCAGAGGGAAGTATCATAGTCAGCGGAACGGTGAGCTCCGGCGACAGTATGATACTTGTGCATTCCGACGCTGAGATAATCGCGGATTACACCGAAGATGTTGAATTTTCGATGAACTTCACCACGACGGAAAAAGTCCCGACAGGCGATACATTCACAAACAGACAGATAATGATACTCGGTATGGTGTTCCCGCTCGGAAGTGAGACCGCCGACACCTCGGATATGGTATGCACCGAGCAGACGGAGAATTGCAGCCTGTTCGGAGTGCCGCTCCCGATAAGGATAAAGACCGAGAGATACACAGGCTACGAGGATATCACGGTGACAAGGACGCTTAACGATGTTGAACGTATCTTGGACAGCAGGCTCGAGATGTATCGGTATAACTTTCTGAAGGACGTCGAGATCATCGACACGCAGAAGGAATTCATCACCGACGAAAACGGCGTCACGCTCAGATGCAGAATGACGCTGCGCGGGGATATAGGTGTGAAAAAACCGATATATCGGCATTGACAAAAAACAACAAGTATGGTATATTGTTTATCGGAGGGATGACGAATGAAAAATATCATAAGTGTTGTGATACCCGTACTTGCGCTTGCGGTAACGGCATTGTCGGCTCTGCTGTACAAGATCTTCCTTAAGACAGACGTGAAGGTATTCGGGGGGCCGCCCGGCAAGGACGAGCTCAGATGGATGAAGGATACCGTACATAAGGAGCTGTATATGGCAGCGCGTGACGGCTGCTTCCTGCACGGTGTAAGCTTTGAAAACGGTTCCCGTAACTGGGTGATACTCGTTCACGGATATGATTCAAACTCAAAGGGTATGCTGTATTACGCCCGCGAGTTTTACAGTAAAGGCTTCAACGCACTTGTGATAGATCAGCGCGGGTATGGGCTCAGCTCGGGTAACGAGACTTCCATGGGTCATCTCGAAAAATACGATATCGCGGATTGGGCGGATAAGCTCGCTGCCGAGAAAAATGCCGATAACATCATACTGCTCGGAGTATCTATGGGAGCCGCGACCGTTATGCTCGCCTCCGCCGAGAGGCTTCCCGCGCAGGTGCGCGCAGTGATCGAGGACTGCGGCTACACGTCGGTAAAGTCGGAATTCGAGTACAATTTCAGGAATACGCTGAATCTGCCGCCGTACCCGTTTTTGTGGATATGCGACATCATCGCCCGCATTCGAAACGGCTGGAGCATTATGAAGGACGGGAACTGCGTCGAAGCTGTCAGAGCCGCAAATGTTCCGATACTGTTCATTCACGGCAGCAAAGACACGTTCGTTCCGTTCGCAATGCAAAAGAAGCTGTATGACGCGTGCGGCCGCGACGATAAGGAAATGCTCGTTATCGAGGGCGCGGAGCATACGATGTCCTGCGTTATCGACCCGGTGCTTTATTGGGACACGGTATTCGGGTTCATCGACAAGCATCTGAAATGATAAACTATGATCAAACGGCAACTCACTGTATATAGATATGCGCGAAGCGCATCCACAATTATTCACTATTCATTTTTTCACTATTCACTACCTTGGGGCAGAAGTAATGAATAGTGAAGAGTGAATAATGAATAGTTGTGGTTGCGCTTCGCGCATATTTTTCCGGTGGACTGTCCGGGCAATCACAAGATAAGAACAGCTCGGAAACGGTGATACGCCGCTCCCGAGCCTTTTTATATCCCGAGGTATCCCGCGAGCCCGTCAAGCCCCTCGGAAATGTCATCGTATGTCGTGTCAAAATCTCCCGTGTACCACGGGTCGGCGACGCTCCTGTCGCTGCCGGCAAACGACATCATTTTACACACCTTGTTTTGTCTGTCGCCGCCCGTAATTCGCAGGATATTGCGGATATTCGCATCGTCCATACCGATTATAAGATCGTATTTGTCATAGTCCGACTTTTTGAGCTGTATAGCCGTCTTTCCCGCGGGAACTATTCCGAACTCCGCAAGCTTTTTATAAGTTCCGCGATGCGGCGGGTTTCCTATCTCCTCGGTGCTCGTAGCCCGCGACTCCACAAGGAAAGCATCTTCGAGCCCTTTTTTCCGCAGCATATCCTTGAAAAGGAATTCCGCCATCGGGGAGCGGCAGATATTCCCATGACAGCAAAAACAAATACTTTTTATCATTTCCAAACCTCTGTTTCCGAAGATTTATGAGCTTTTATGCCTGTTTTTAAGCTATTTTTCGTACACACGTTTTTTACTCCATTTTTACACAAAT
>JAFTAG010000103.1 GCA_017458655.1 Ruminiclostridium sp.
AGCAGCACCGGTGATCATGTTCTTGATATAGTCAGCATGGCCGGGGCAGTCAACGTGAGCATAGTGACGCTTGTCGGTCTCATACTCAACGTGAGCGGTGTTGATCGTGATACCGCGCTCTCTCTCCTCGGGAGCCTTATCGATCATATCATAAGCCTCGAACTTAGCCTGACCCTTCATAGCGAGCACCTTTGTGATAGCTGCTGTAAGGGTGGTCTTGCCGTGGTCAACGTGACCGATGGTACCGATGTTTACATGGGGTTTGGTTCGGTTAAAATGTTCCTTTGCCATTGTGAATTCCTCCTAAAATTTAATGGTAACTTCAAAAAATTCCCATAGGTATATTGTACCAAAAATTTGATGAAATTACAAGTGTTTTTTTAAAATTTTTTAATTATTCTTTGCCCCTCTTGCTGACAATGTTGTCCGCAATATTCTTGGGCACCTGAACGTAGCTGTGGGGCTCCATTACATACTGACCGCGGCCCTGTGTCTTGGAACGCAGGTCGTTGGAATATCCGAACATCTCGGAAAGCGGAACGAGTGCGTTGACTTCCTTGACACCGCCCCTGTCGTCCATACCCTGAATGGTACCACGTCTGGAGCTGAGATCTCCGATAACGTCGCCCATATACTCCTCGGGGACATCGACAACGACCTTCATTATAGGCTCAAGGATAACGGGATTAGCCTTCTTGCAGGCCTCCTTGATAGCCATTGAGCCCGCGATCTTGAATGCCATTTCGGACGAATCGACCTCGTGGTAGGAACCGTCGTACAGTGTTACCTTCAGATCGACAACGGGATAGCCTGCGAGCACGCCTGCCTGCATAGCGCCCTGGATACCGGCGTCAACAGCGGGGATATACTCCTTCGGGATAGCGCCGCCGACAACAGCGTTTGTGAACTCGTAGCCCTTGCCGGATTCGTTCGGCTCAACTTTGAGCTTAACGTGGCCGTACTGACCTTTACCGCCGGACTGACGGGCGTACTTGGTATCTACCTCGGTAGCTGAGGTGATAGTCTCCTTGTAAGCGACCTGCGGAGCGCCGACGTTTGCCTCGACCTTGAACTCACGGAGCAGTCTGTCAACGATGATCTCGAGGTGAAGCTCACCCATACCGGCGATGATCGTCTGACCTGTCTCGGAATCTGTCCATGTCTTGAATGTCGGGTCTTCCTCTGCGAGCTTTGCGAGAGCCAGAGCCATCTTTTCCTGACCGGCCTTGGTCTTGGGCTCGATAGCGAGGTCGATAACGGGATCCGGGAATTCCATAGATTCGAGGATTATCGGGTGTGCCTCATCGCAGAGAGTATCACCGGTGGTGGTATTCTTTACGCCGACAGCCGCAGCGATATCGCCGCAGTAGCACACTTCGAGATCCTGTCTGTGGTTTGCGTGCATCTGAAGGATACGGCCCATACGCTCCTTCTTGTCCTTTGTAGCGTTGAGAACGCTTGCGCCTGCCTCAACGACACCGGAATACACGCGGAAATAGCATATCTTACCCACGAACGGGTCGGTAGCTATCTTGAATGCGAGCGCGGAAAAGGGCTCATTATCGCCTGCGCGTCTCTCTTCCTCTTCACCCGTTTCGGGGTTGGTGCCCTTGATAGGCGGGATATCGAGCGGCGAGGGCATATAGTCAACCACAGCGTCAAGGAGCTTCTGAACGCCCTTGTTTCTGTAGGAAGTCCCGCAGGTAACGGGAACCATATCGTTGGCTATGCAAGCCTTTCTTATGCACTTCTTGATCTCCTCGGTGGTGATCTCCTCACCCTCGAGGTACTTGTTCATTATATCCTCGTCCTGTTCGGAAACAGCCTCGAGAAGCTCATTTCTGTACTTCTCGGCGATCTCCTTCATATCGGCGGGGATCTCCTCGACTCTCATATCCTTGCCGAGGTCATCGTAATAGATGTCCGCGTTCATTTCAACGAGGTCGATTATTCCTCTGAACGTGTCCTCCGATCCTATAGGAAGCTGGATCGGCACTGCGTTTGTTTTGAGACGATCCTTCATCATCTTGACAACGTTATAGAAGTCAGCGCCCATGATGTCCATTTTGTTGACATAAGCCATTCTCGGTACCTTGTACTTGTCAGCCTGATGCCATACAGTCTCGGACTGGGGCTCAACGCCGCCCTTTGCGCAGAAGACAGTCACGGAGCCGTCGAGAACTCGCAGGGAGCGCTCAACTTCAACAGTGAAGTCAACGTGGCCGGGGGTGTCGATGATGTTGATACGGTGCTGCTTCCAATAAGCTGTGGTTGCGGCGGAGGTGATAGTGATACCTCTCTCCTGCTCCTGCGCCATCCAGTCCATTGTAGCGGAACCGTCGTGTGTTTCGCCTATCTTGTGGTTGATACCGGTGTAGTAAAGGATACGTTCGGTGGTAGTAGTTTTACCGGCGTCGATATGAGCCATAATACCGATATTACGGGTCATTTCGAGCGTTACATCTCTTGCCATAGTTCCTCCGATCTGTCCTTACCACTTGTAATGCGCGAAGGCTCTGTTAGCCTCGGCCATTCTGTGAGTATCGTCGCGCTTCTTGCACGAACCGCCCTGTCCGTTGAGAGCATCGAGTATCTCATTGGCGAGTCTTTCCTTCATCGTCTTTTCGTTTCTTGCTCTGCTGTAGGTGGTGATCCATCTGAGGCCTAAAGTTCTGCGTCTTTCGGGACGCACCTCCATAGGCACCTGATATGTTGCACCGCCGACGCGGCGAGCCTTTACTTCGAGCTGAGGCATGATATTTTCCATAGCCTCTTCAAATGCTTCAAGGGGCTCCTTGCCCGACTTTTCGCCTACGATCTCGAATGCGCCGTAAACGATCTTCTGGGCAACACCCTTTTTGCCGTCAAGCATGATGTTATTGATAAGTCTTGTCACCAGCTCCGAATTGTAAAGCGGATCCGGCAGTACATCACGCTTAGGTACATTACCTCTTCTTGGCACTTTACTTCCCTCCTTCATAAATTTGCGCGGTGAATGGCCACCGCAAAACGAATTCATCGGTACTCGAAAGCGTTTTTGTCTGTATTGCTTCTGCAATACGACGGTTGCTCCCGCCTGCCATTTCAAGGTAATTACAATGTATATAATTCCCTCAAATGGGGCGATTTGCATAAAGTCAACGCTTACTTCTTACCTGCCTTCGGACGCTTAGCGCCGTACTTCGATCTGCCCTGCATTCTTCCGTCAACGCCCTGTGCATCGAGAGTTCCGCGCACGATATGGTAACGCACACCGGGGAGATCCTTAACACGTCCGCCTCTGATGAGGACGACACTGTGTTCCTGGAGCTTGTGTCCTATTCCGGGAATGTAAGCGGTAACTTCATACCCGTTGGAAAGTCTTACTCTGGCTACCTTACGCATAGCGGAGTTCGGCTTTTTAGGGGTAGCTGTTCTGACGGCTGTGCAGACACCTCTCTTCTGGGGAGCGGTAACATCTGTCGGAGCCTTCTTCAAAGTGTTCAGACCCTTCAAAAGTGCAGGAGCCTTGGACTTCTTTTCGGAAACCTCTCTTCCCTTTCTTACAAGCTGATTAAAGGTTGGCAATTCTTTTCACCTCCAATAGAATATTTTGCGGTTTACAGTCCGCAATACTAATTATTATACACAAAAATGCTCCAAAAGTCAATATTTTCTTGATTTTCGGAACATTTTTGTATATTTATCTTATTTTAACGAAATTGCATCCTCATTTTTGTGCATTCTCAACAATACGCTTTCGCTTCCTTTGTCGTACAAAGGAAGTAGAATGGGAGTTTGAGGGAAGAGCAACGCCCTTTCCTCATGCGCGTAAGCGCCGTCTTGAGCGGCAGCGGCTTCTGTGCTCACTTGCACAGCCAGATGTGGCCGCTCATGGGAGCTATGCGGCTGCCGCCGCCGAAGTCGTGATATGTGCCGGTCGCAAGATCGTCCGCACATCCGTATCCCGCGTCGAAATGCGCGACATACTCGTGATCGTCGGCGTTTATCGCGATAAATACGCGCTGTCCGTCGTAATCACGCTGGATTATGCACTGCTTGTTGGTGAGGACGGGGATCTTCACATCGCCATAGCAAAGCGCCTTACATTCGCGGTGAGCATGCGCAAGGCGGGTTATCAGCTCGGTAAGGCCGTTGCTCTCGGGCTTATCAAGGGCGGGACGCAATGCGGGGTCTCCCTCGCTCTTGTTGGCCTGAATGCCCCATTCGCTTCCGTAGTAGATGCAGGGAATGCCGGGCATACCGAACATCAGCGTATATGCGAGCGGCAGGTGCGCGGGGTCGTTGAAGACACTCGCGGCGCGGGTAACATCGTGATTATCAAGGAAGTTCAGCAGGTGCAGACCGCGGTACTGGCACCAGTTTTCGGGGCCGAAGCGGTTCTTTATCGAATGGCAGATCTCGAACATATTCCCGCTGTTGAAGCTCGAGAACAGGCCCTTGTAGCACTCGTAGTTGGTCGCGGAATGCAGCATCTCGGGATTCACCCAGCGCGAGTAATCCCCGTGAAGAAGCTCGCCGAGCAGGAAGAAGTCCTCCTTCAGCCCGTCCGTGAAGCCGCGCAGCCTCTTTAAGAAGTCAAAATCGAGGCAGTACGCCACATCGAGCCGTATGCCGTCAATGCCGAAATACTCTATCCAGTATTTCACCGCGTCAAGTATGTGATCGACCACCGCGGGATTTTTCAGGTTCAGCTTCACAAGGTCGAAATTGCCTTCCCAGCCCTCGTACCACAGCCCGTCGTTGTAGTTGCTGTTGCCGTCGAAATTTATGTGGAACCAGTCTTTGTACGGGGAATCCCAACGCTTCTCGCACACGTCGCGGAACTGCGGGAAACCGCGCCCGACATGGTTGAAAACGCCGTCTATAACTACCTTTATGCCGTGCCCGTGCAGCGTATCGACCACCCGTTTGAAATCCTCGTTCGTGCCGAGGCGCGTATCTATCCGCTTGTAATCGCGGGTGTTGTAGCCGTGGGTGTCCGATTCGAATACCGGCGAGAAATACACCGCATTACAGCCGAGCTTTTCGATATGCTCCGCCCAGTCAATGACTTTCAGTATTCGGTGCTCCTGCACCCCGTCGTTCTCATAGGGCGCTCCGCACATTCCGAGCGGGTATATCTGATAGAATACCGCCTCATAGCCCCAGTTCTTTTCATTGCTGCTCATAATGATCGTTCCTTTCGGGGAATTTTGCGCATTTCTGCACACTTGCTTTATTATAACACAATTGTGTTTTTCTGTCAACCTGCGGTGTCCGGAAGAATATTTTGCTGTACAATTCGCACAAACCGCAAATGAACAGGATCCTGTTCGTGCAGATGTGTTTTTATTACCAAACTGTGACCGATCCGGACTTTGTCTGCTGCAAAACCGTCATTTTGACGATTGAAAACATAGGAGCCGTATGCTATAATATTATATGTATGATACGAAAAGCGTCCTGCCGGAAGCTCGGAGAGCGGAGCAAGGAAGCCCGGATACGATGCCGGCGCATTTGCGGGAACACACATACCCGTTTGATGATGTTACCGTTTTGTGCTGCGACTGCTTTGGAAATGAGGAATACCGCTCCCTTATAATTTGAGGCTTCTCCGGTAAATGTGGGTCGCTAAAGAGCACCGAGGCAGCGTTTATGCCGCGAAAGCATATTGACAATGAGTTTGATTGCGGTAGGCCGGAAGCCGGGCAGCATCTGCCCCTCAGGGCGGGTGCTGCCTGTGCTGCCGGACTACCGCAATCATCGAGGCTCGTTGTCAATATGACCGTGGAATAAATGCGGTCAAATTTCACCCGCACCTGCCGGATAAGAGCCCAATATAATAACGGAGGCACACCGAATGATCGAAACACATACGCTTTCAGACACTCACGGCTGTTTATGGTGCCGTGAAGCCGCGCTCGTGCGTGTTGCAGGCGGCAGGGGAGCGCTTACAAGGATAAGCTCCGGTGAGACCGATGAGTACGATTTTAAGATAAATCTGCTGCTTAACGGAAAGCCCATAATGCAG
The DNA here is from genome assembly GCA_017458655.1 of Ruminiclostridium sp. Lineage (GTDB taxonomy): Bacteria > Bacillota > Clostridia > Oscillospirales > Ruminococcaceae > Ruminiclostridium_E. The sequence continues at coordinate 6,014 of JAFTAG010000103.1, forward strand.
GGCGAATATCCCGTCTGCCAGACCTGCTGTGCGCTGCTTGCGAGGGGTTACGGTATCGAAAAGACCGACTGTGAGGAATTGAAAACTATCCGCGACAGGATAAATTCGGACTATACAGACTTCCGGACGGCGCTGCAAAACATCGAGCCTATACTTGACCTGCTCGTTGACGGATATTATGTTATTGCGGACGCACAGCTTTATCCTACCGACGGAAGCGGGCATTTCTTTATGAATGTTCCCGACAAAATGACGGATACCGATGCCGCGTGTTCAGATTATTACAACAGCGAGTTTCTGACTGTTACCGAGGGATTTCCCGCATACATATATCCCACGCAGTCGAATTCCGCGCTTGTTCCCGAAAGAGCCGCGCACTATCTCGAAAGCATTGACAAAGCGAGTGCTCCGAGGGCGGTAGCTTACTATGATTACGGATTTATCTGCGCGCTGCTCGACGGGCATCATAAGGCGTATGCCGCAGCAATGAAGGGCTGTCTTTTGCCTGCGCTGGTAATTATCCCAATGTCGTGTGTTTATAAGCATTGGCAGACCGGTGTTGAACTCGCGCACTTTGCGAATATCACGATCCCGGCAGCGGAGCTTGAAGGTCTGAACCGAAACAGACTTTCCGAGAAGCAGGAAGTCGTATTTGAAAGCTTTCACAACGAACCGGTACCGGAGACCGCACTTGATCTGAGCCTGTACCCGACCGTCGAGGAGCTTACCGGGATATACGCGGCGGGTGCGGAGAATCTTGACGTTACTCCGGAACTTGCGGAACAGTGGCTGAAAAGCATAAACAAGGACGAACACAGGGACGACCGAGAAAGGCTCCGCTGTGTCCTGCGATACTACGCGAAACGGGCTCCCGAACGGGCGTTCGAGATCGCAAAGACCGTTGCGGCAAAAGCCCCGGAGGCTCCCGCTTTTACTCACCTCATAACCCTGTCATACAGAATAATAGCTGCGCACAAATGCGATGAATCAGAGCAGTTAATGGTCAGTTATCTGATAGACCACGACAATACGAGCGCGGCTTGGGAGATATGCAATTCATACTGGAATTAAAAATCCTCGTTTGGCTACGGAAGCCGAACGAGGATTTTGTTATTCTATTTCTTGTTCGAGATCACGACACTAATTCTTCATCAAAAGATGAAAAATTATAGTAAACAACATATATTTTTGTATTTTCCCCCGCCTCCGGCAGGGGAAAATACAAGAATTAGTATCGTTACGTTGTTACTGCTGAGCGCTTTCGGACTGCTCCTCGGAAGCCGCGGCCTCTTCGGAAGCTCCCGCATCGGCCGCTTCGGCGGACTCATCGTGCTCCTGCTTCATACCCGTACCTGCGGGGATAAGCTTACCGATGATGACATTCTCCTTAAGACCGATAAGGTGATCGACCTTGCCGTGGATAGCGGCATCGGTGAGAACTCGTGTGGTCTCCTGGAAGGAAGCCGCCGACATAAAGCTGTCGGTAGCGAGAGAAGCCTTTGTGATACCGAGCAGAACGGGCGAGAATACGGGATCCTGTATCTCCTCACCGTTCGCGCGTCTTTCCGCGAGCTCTTCGAATATCTTGGCTATCTCGTTCTTATCGACGGTCGCACCGGGCAGCAGATACGAGTCGCCGGGATCGTCGATACGAACCTTGCGCATCATCTGACGGACGATTACCTCGATATGCTTGTCGTTGATATCAACACCCTGCAGGCGGTAAACCTTCTGAACTTCACTTATGATGTAGTTCTGAACGGCCTGTTCGCCCTTTACGAGCAGGATATCGTGCGGGTTGATCGAGCCTTCGGTCAGCGGATCGCCGGCTTCGACAACGTCGCCCTCCTCGACCTTTATCCTGTAGCCGAAGGGGATCGGATACTGCTCCGAAGTTCCGTCCTCGGCGGTGATTATAGCGTGGCGGGTCTTCTTGATCTCCTCGAAGGAGACCTTACCGCCTATTCTCGTGATAATAGCGCTGGACTTCGGTCTGCGGCTCTCGAAAAGCTCCTCAACACGCGGAAGACCCTGTGTGATATCTTCTGCGTTCGCGATACCGCCGGTGTGGAAAGTACGCATCGTAAGCTGCGTACCGGGCTCACCGATAGACTGCGCGGCGATGATACCGACAGCCTCGCCTATGGTAATGGGCTTTCCGTTCGCAAGCGACGAGCCGTAGCACTTCGCGCAGACACCGTGCTTTGCGGCACAGGTGAGCAGCGAGCGGATGCGGACCTTGGTGGCGCCGCTCTTGATAATCGCCTTTGCGTCGGCGTCATTGATGAGCTTATCCTTGGAAACGAGCACGTTGCCGTCCTTGTCGAGGAAATCCTGAGCGAGGTATCTTCCGACAAGTCTCTCCTGCAGCGACTCGATCTTTTCGTTGCCCTCGCAGATCTCGTAAACTTCGATACCCTCGGTGGTGCCGCAGTCCTCCATTCTGATGATGACCTCCTGCGATACATCGACCAGACGGCGGGTAAGGTAACCCGAGTCGGCGGTACGCAGCGCGGTATCGGCAAGTCCCTTTCTCGCACCACGGGAGGAGATGAAGTATTCCATGATGTTAAGGCCTTCACGGTAGTTAGCTCTGATCGGGATCTCGATAGTCTCACCGGAAGTATTCGCGATAAGTCCGCGCATACCGGCAAGCTGTCTGATCTGGTTGATAGAACCACGGGCACCGGAGTCCGCCATCATGAAGATGGGGTTGTATTTATCGAGGTCGCGTGTAAGAGCGTCGGACACCTTGTTGGTGGCATCGTTCCAAACCTCGAGAACGGCGTTCTTTCTTTCCTGATTGGAAATGAAGCCGCGGGAGAATTCCTTGTTGATCTCGATTACCTGATCGTCTGCTTCCGCGAGGAACTGCTTCTTCTCGGGCGGTATGGACGCATCGCATACGGCAACGGTGATAGCTGCCTTGGTGGAATACTTGTAGCCGAGCGCCTTTATCTTGTCGAGCACCTGCGCGGTCATCGCGGTACCGTGGTTCTTGATGCAGGCGTCGATTATCTGGCCGAGCTGCTTCTTGCCGACCTTGAAGTCTATCTCGAGGTCGAGAGCCTTGTCGGGGTCGCTTCTGTCAACGAAGCCGAGATCCTGCGGGATATTCTCGTTGAAGATGATCCTTCCCACGCTGGTGAGAATGAACTTGGATATCTTCTCCTCACCTATCTCCTTCGTGACCTTTACCCAGATAACGTCGTGTATCGAGATGAAGCCGTCCTGGTAAGCCATGAGAGCCTCGTTGAAGTCGCGGTAAACGAGCTTCACGCTGCCCGTCATCTTTTCGCACCATTCGAGCTTTTCCTTTATCTTCCCGGCTTCCTCGCCGTCCTTGGACTTAAGGGCTTTGAGCTCACCGTTCAGGCGTTCGGTCTCGGAATTGAGCCACTCGTACATCTGCACGGGGGTCGATACCTTGCCTTTGAGCTCGTCGAGGTCGTACTGTAATGTGAGGTAGTACGAGCCGAGCACCATATCCTGCGTAGGAACGGTGACGGGCTTACCGTCGGAGGGCTTGAGCAGGTTCTTTGCCGCAAGCATGAGGTTTCTCGCCTCGTCCTGGGCTTCTTCGGAAAGCGGCAGATGCACCGCCATCTGGTCACCATCGAAGTCCGCATTGAACGCGGTACATACGAGCGGGTGGAGCTTTATAGCGCGGCCCTCAACGAGTACCGGCGAGAATGCCTGGATACCGAGTCGGTGCAGTGTCGGCGCACGGTTGAGCAGAACGGGGTGATCCTTTATGACGTCCTCGAGAACGTCCCACACCTCGTCCTTTGCGCGATCCACCATTTTGCGGGCGCTCTTGATGTTGTTGGAAAGTCCGCGTGCCACGAGCTCCTTCATCACGAACGGCTTGAACAGCTCTATCGCCATTTCCTTCGGCAGGCCGCACTGATCCATTTTAAGATCGGGGCCTACGACGATAACGGAACGTCCGGAGTAATCGACACGCTTACCGAGCAGGTTCTGACGGAAGCGTCCCTGCTTGCCCTTTAACATATCCGAGAGGGATTTGAGCGGTCTGTTGGAGGGTCCCGTTACCGCTCTGCCGTGTCTGCCGTTGTCTATGAGCGCGTCAACGGCCTCCTGCAGCATTCTCTTCTCGTTTCTGATGATGATGTCCGGAGCTTTGAGCTCAAGCATCTTTTTAAGTCTGTTGTTACGGTTGATGACCCTTCTGTAGAGGTCATTCAGGTCACTTGTGGCAAATCTGCCGCCGTCGAGCAGTATCAGCGGGCGCAGGTCGGGTGGGATTATCGGTACCACGTCGAGTATCATCCACTCGGGGCGGTTTCCGCTCTGTCTGAACGATTCGATAACGTCAAGGCGCTTGAGCAGCTTGACGCGCTTCTGACCCTGCTGGGTATCCTTCAGTTCCTCTTTGAGCTCTTTTGCGAGCTTCTCTATGTCGATCTCCTGCAGCAGCACCTTGATAGCCTCGGCGCCCATGCCTGCC